>NZ_JBYSZI010000008.1:0-140513 GCF_058787075.1 Cupriavidus sp. FW305-46 | reverse complement strand
AGAAGACGCTGAGGGGCGGTGAGGGCGCGGACACGCATCAGTGTGCGCTGTCCGATATTTCGCGATGTACGCGTAACGTGTACATCGCACGGAACACGTACAGCGGCAGCCGCCGTTACATCACCCACCCCACCACCGCCGGCAGCATCAGGCTGACCCCGATCCCGATCAGCACGCCAAACGCAAGGCGTCGCGTCGTCATCGGCGAGAACGGCGGCGGGAAACGCCGCCCCAGCAGCGTGGCGATCACCACCACCGGCACGGCGATGGCGGCCTGCATGCACACGGCGGCATCGAGCTGCCCCTGCCAGGCCGAGAACAGCGTGCGCACGGTTGAGGTCACGGTAAAGACCAGGATCAGCGCGCAACGGATTTCAACCGGCTTCATCGGCTGCCGGTAGAACTGGAAAATCAGTGGCGGGCCAGAGACACCGAACATGCCGCTCAGCAGTCCGCCGAAGACCCCGCTCATGAAGAAGGTGCCATCACCGGAGCGTTGCGCCAGCGGCGCGGGCTTGAGTGCGGCGCTGAGGCCGCCATACAGGATCACGGCGCCCAGCAGCAGTTGCAGCAGGGTGGCTGCGCTGGAACTCAGGTACTCCAGCACCAGCACGCCGACCACTACCGACGGCAGGATGCCGATGGCTGCCGCGGCGACGGCGCGCCAGTCGATATGCTGCAGCTTGCCTGGCAGCGCGCAGGCGCTGTTGGCCAGCGTGACCAGGCTCACCACCGCGGCCACGGTGGCCACGGGCGCCAGCCCCAGTCCGCTGGTGACGCCCATCACGATCATGCCAAGGCCAAAGCCGGTCACCGTCTGGAAATAGGTGCCGGCACCGAGCAGGGCCTGCAGGCCCAGCAGCGGCAACAACAGTTCTGCTTTCATGCCGCCGCCTGCTCGCCCTTGCCGGCCTGTTCCGCGGTGGCTTGCGCCTGGACCACGGTGACGGCGATGACGTGGAACACATCGTCCGCGCTGCAGCCGCGCGAGAGGTCGTTGGCGGGCTTGTTCAGCCCCTGCAGCATCGGCCCGATGGCCTTGGCGCCACCGACCCGCTCGGCCAGCTTGTAGCCGATATTGCCGGCTTCCAGGCTGGGGAACACCAGCACGTTGGCGTGGCCGTTCACCTGCGAATGCGCGACCTTGCGCGCGGCGATCTCGGCGACGATGGCGGCGTCGAGCTGCACGTCGCCATCGATGGCCAGGCCCGGGCGTTGCGCGCGCACGCGCTCGGTGGCTGCCACCACCTTGTCCACCGCCGCATGGCTGGCGCTGCCGCTGGTCGAGAACGACAGCATGGCCACGCGCGGCTCTTCCATCAGCAAGGTGCGTGCGCTGTCGGCCGCGGCCATGGCGATATCGGCAAGCGCATCGGCATCCGGATCCACCACCAGCCCGCAGTCGGAGAAGATCAGCCCGCCCTTGAGCGTGTGGAAAGGCTCGCACAGCATCATCAGGAAGAAGCTCGACACCAGCCGGAAGCCGGGTGCCAGCCCGATCAGCTGGATCGCGTTGCGCACCACGTCGGCGGTGGTGTGGTCGGCGCCCGCCACCGAACCGTCGGCGTGTCCGAGCCGCACCATCAGGTTGGCGAAGCACAGCGGATCGAGCACCGCGCGCTTGGCTTCATCGAGCGTCATGCCCTTCTTCTGGCGCAGCGCAAAGAGTTGCTGCGCGAACGAGGGCGTGAGCGCCGAGGTCGATGGATCGACCAGCGTCATGCCGTCCAGCCCGATGCCGTGGATGGCCGCGGCGGCGTTGATCTGGCGCGTGTTGCCGACCAGCACGATGCGCGCGATGCCTTCCTGCGTCGCGCGCTGCGCGGCCTGCAGGATGCGCGGGTCTTCGGCCTCGCACAGCACGATGCGGCGAGGCGCGGCGCGGGCGCGGTCGATGATGCGGAGGATGGCTTTCATGGTCGGATGGTTTCAGAAACGGAAAAAAGGGCCGGAGCCCTTGTCATGCTTGCGGTTTGCTCCCCTCTCCCGCTTGCGGGAGAGGGGCAGGGGGTGAGGGCAGGCGGTGGCATGCCACCAGGCGGAACTTCGTGGAGATCCCCGCCCTCACCCCAACCCTCTCCCGCAAGCGGGAGAGGGAGCAAACCGATTGCAAGCGGGGCGCCTGTACAGGCTCAGACTCAGACGTAGTCCTTGTACTTGTCCAGGTAACGCACCGGCTTGGCCAGCGCATCGCGGCGGAACGGGTCGCCCAGTTCACGCGTGCACATGATCTCGATGATCGTGGTCGTGCCATGATTCATCTGCAGGTCGATGGCGCGCTTCAGGGCCGGGCCGACATCTTCCAGCCGATCCACCACGATGCCTTCCGCACCCATCGCCTTGGCGATTTCGGCAAAGCTCTGGTTGTCCAGCTCGCCTGCGACAAAGCGGCGGTTGTAGAAGTCCACCTGGTTCTTCTTCTCCGCGCCCCACTGGCGGTTGTGGAACACCACCGCGGTCACCGGGATGTTGTGGCGCACGCAGGTCATGGTTTCCATCAGGCTCATGCCCCAGGCGCCGTCACCGGCGTACGACACGGCCGGGCGGTGCGGTGCCGCGACCTTGGCGCCGATGATGGTCGGGAAGGCGTAGCCGCAGTTGCCCCAGCTCATCGCCGCGAAGAAGCTGCGCGGCTTCTCGAAGCGCAGGTAGCTGTTGGCCACCGAGTTGATGTTGCCGATGTCGGTGGACACCATCACGTCTTCCGGCATGGCCTTTTCCAGCTCGCGCAGCACCTGGCGCGGATGCAGGTAGTGGCCGCCGGTGGGCGTGCGCTCCTGCTTCTGCTCTTCGATCATGTCCAGGCTGTACGGGTCGCGCTCATGGGTCCAGTCGTCCAGCTCCTTCTCCCACGCGGCCTTTTCGTTGGCGATTTCGGTGGCGCGGGCCTCGCGGCTGGCATCGCAGGCCAGCGTGCGGCCGGCCAGGCGCTGGCTCAGCGCGACCGCGGCGGCCTTGGCGTCGCCGCAGATGCCGACCGAGATCTTCTTCACCAGGCCCAGCATCTTGTGGTCGGCGTCGATCTGGATGATCTTGGCGTTCTTGGGCCAGTAGTCCATGCCGTGCTGCGGCAGCGTGCCGAACGGCCCCAGGCGCGAGCCCAGCGCGATCACCACGTCGGCGCGCGAGATCAGCTTCATCGCCGCCTTCGAACCCTGGTAGCCCAGCGGGCCGCACCACAGCGGGTGGCTGGCCGGGAACGAGTCGTTGTGCAGGTAGCTGTTGACCACCGGCGCGCCCAGGCGCTCGGCCAGGGCCTTGCACTCTTCGATCGCATCGGCCATCACCACGCCGCCGCCCGAGATGATCACCGGGAACTTGGCGTTGGCCAGCAGCTCGGCCGCATCGTTCAGGCTCTGCTCGCCGCCGGGGCCGCGGTCGAGGCGGCGCGGCTGCGGGATCTCGACGTTGACCTTGCCGTAGAAGTGGTCACGCGGGATGTTCAGCTGGGTCGGGCCCATTTCCGCGGTGGCGCGGTCGAAGCAGCGGGCGGTGAACTCGGCCATGCGGGCCGGGTTGGTGACGTGGCCCTGGTACTTGGTGAACTCCTGGAACATCGGCAACTGGTTGGCTTCCTGGAAGCCGCCCAGGCCAATGCCCATGGTGCCGGCCTCGGGCGTGACGATCACCACCGGGCTGTGGGCCCAGTAGGCAGCGGCGATCGAGGTCACGCAGTTGGAGATGCCGGGGCCGTTCTGGCCGATCACCACACCGTGGCGGCCCGACACGCGGGCGTAGCCGTCGGCCATGTGGCCGGCGCCTTGTTCGTGCACCACCGGGATCAGGCGGATGCCCGCCGGCGCGAAGATGTCCATCGCATCCATGAAGGCCGAGCCCATGATGCCGAACATGTCGGTCACGCCATTGGCGGCCAGCGTTTCAACGAAGGCTTCCGACGGGGTCATGGTCTGCGGGCCGGCCGGGACCTGGCTCTCCTTCGCGGCGGCCGAGCCACCGGAAACGGCGGGATTCGAGGTGGTATCGAGGTCGCGCATGGCGTTGTCTCCTGATGAGGGTCTTATAAAGTGGAACAGGACGTTCCGGAAAATTGCTTGTTGGGGGGAAATGTAGGCGGAAGACTTCGGTTGGTCAATAGGAAGTTTTGGTTTACGGAATGAAATTGATGAAAAATTGAGACATAACGTGATTTTGAGAGACTTATGCGGCATTTTTTCGCCGATTAGTCGATCCGGAACGACGAAGGAAGGCGCACCGCGGGCGAAACTACACCGGCGCTGTCGGAAGCAGGCGGGATGAGAGTCAGGCGCGAGGCACACGGACGGCTGTGTGCCGGCCTGGCGGGTGTGGCTCAGTGAATGAAGCCGCCCTTGACGAAGCGCACGGGCTCGGCGTCCATGCGCAGCAGCAGCGCGGTCAACCCGTCAGCCGCGGACGAAGCCGGGCGCTGCGCGCCGGCCTCCGGTCCCGATACGCAGACCAGGTCAGCATCGGACCATTGCCGGCCAGGCGTGCCACGGGCACGCAGCCAGCCGGCGCGGTCGGCCAGCAGCTGCGTGCCGGCCAGGCGCGAAGGCGGCTGGCCGGCGATGGCCGCGACCGCCTGCCAGGCATGCGGGGAGACAGCGGTGCAGCCGGCACGGAAGCGTGGTACCGGTACGGGCGGGCGCCCGTCGGGGGTGACCAGCACGGTCAGGAAGCGGGGATCCTCGAGCGGCAACGATGCCGGCCCGTCGACCGCTACCAGCCGCACGCGCTGGCCGCCGCGCCATTGCGACAGCTCCAGCGGCGCGCTATCGACGCAGCGGATGGTCATCTCCGGCAGCTGCAACGGCACTGGCCAGTTGCCCTCGGCCCCGCTGCCTGCCGACAGCGCCTTCATGTAGTCGATCACCGCCCAGGCCTCACGGTCGCCAAGGGCATCGCGGAAGGCCGGCATGGTGGGCCGGCCGTGCTGGTCGCGCATGCCGGCCAGCACGTGCCAGAACAGCTCGCCATCGGCGCGGCGTGCCAGCAGCGGGCTGACCAGCGTGGGCGGCCACTGCGCCAGGCTGGCGGCCAGCGGGCCTTCGCCGCGCCCGTCCGCGCCGTGGCAGCCGGCGCAATGCCGCGCATAGACACGCGCGCCGAGGGCGATGGCATCGACAGAGAAGCGGGTAGGGCTGGCGTGGAAGCTGGTCGGTGCGGCAGCGGCGAACAGCAGCGATGCGCTGGGCCAGGGTGCCGCCACCAGCGCGAGCGCACCAGCGGCCAGCAGCACGCCGCGATGGCGCCGCCATGCCAGCGCGGCGGCAATGACCAGCACGGCAAAGACCATGGCGCACAGACTCAGGCCGGCCTCGCGCGCAAGGCCGAGGTCGATCAGCAGGGTTTCGCCAGCCACCCGCTGGGCCCACGGCCACGCGGGCTGGCCGTGGGTGTCACCGGTCAGGCCCAGGGCATGCCAGAGCCGTAGCAGGCCCAGTTGGAGTTTTTCGATCAGGACCAGCAGTGCATTCAGCCATGCCTGCGGAGGCGGGCCGCTCATCGGGCGGCCCGCGAGGTGAAGCGCAGCGCCATTACCAGCTCGCGTCCAGCCCCAGGTGGCGCAGCGCTTCGTGCCGCAGCCCGGTCAGCCGCGGATCGCCGCGATGGCGCGGGTAGGGCAGGTCGACCCGGATCTCTGCCGTGATGTGTGCCGGACGCTGGCTGAAGATGATCACGCGCTGCGCCAGGAACAGCGCTTCCTCCACGTCGTGCGTGACCAGCAGCGCCGAGAAGCGCGAACGCTGCCACAGTTCGACCAGGTCGCTCTGCATCGCCAGCCGCGTCAGCGAATCCAGCTTGCCCAGCGGCTCGTCCAGCACCAGCAGGCGCGGATCGTTGACCAGCGCGCGCGCCAGCGCCACGCGCTGCGCCATGCCGCCGGAGAGCTGGTGCGGGAAGGCGCGGGCAAAGGTTTCCAGCCCGACGCGCCGCAGCGCGTCATCCACGCGCGGGCGCTGGCTTGCCAGCACGCCGCGCGCCTGCAGGCCCAGCGCGACGTTGTCCCATACGCGCCGCCACGGGTACAGCGTGGGGTCCTGGAACACCACGATGCGCGACGGGTCAGGCTCGGTGATCGAGGTGCCGTCTTGCAGGATCTCGCCGGAGGAGGGCTGGTCCAGCCCTGCCACCAGCCGCAGCAGCGTGGACTTGCCGCAACCGCTGGGCCCCAGCAGCGCGACGAACTCGCCCGGTGCGACGCTCAGGTCGACGTCGTCCAGCACCTGCAGCCGGTCGCCGCCGCTGCCGAACCAGTGGCTGACCTGATGGATGTCGATGCGGGCACCGGTCCGGGCTTCCGCGGTGTCGTCTGCCGCCGCGTTAACTCCCCTCTCCCGCGTGCGGGAGAGGGGAGCCTTCTTCACGTGCGTGTAGGGTCTCGATGCTTTCAACCGCTCAACCACACTCACCATTTCACCGTCCCCTTCTGCCACGACAGCACCCGGTCACGCGCCACGAACAGCAGCGTGATCACGCCCGAGAACAGCAGCGCCATCACGATCAGCGCCGCATACATATTGACGTACGAAGCCCAGCCCTGCGCCCATGTCAGGTACCAGCCCAGGCCCGACTTCACGCCCATCATCTCCGCCGTCACCAGCACCGAGAACGAAGCGCCCAGCCCCATGAACAGGCCGACGAATACCTGCGGCAGCGCCGCCGGGATCGCCACGCGCAGCACCAGGAACCAGCCCGAGGCGCCCATGGTGCGCGCCACGTCGTAGTAGCTCTTGTTGACGCCGGCCACGCCTGACCAGGTCAGCACCGCCACCGGGAAGGCGGTGGCCAGCGCGATCAGGAACACCGCGGCGGAATAGCTCGACGGGAAGAAGTAGAAGGTCAGCGGCAGCAGCGCGGTCGACGGCAGCGGGCCCAGCACGCGCAGCACCGGATGCACCCAGTAGCCGATGCGGCGCGACCAGCCGATCGACACCCCCACCAGGAAGCCGGCCAGTCCGCCATAGGCCACGCCCAGCCCGAGCAGTTTGAGCGTATTGAGCACGCTGTCGCCCAGTCGCAGCCAATCGTCGGCATAGACTTCGATCAGCGCCTGCGGCGGCGCAAAGAAGGGCGTTGGCAGGATCGCGGTCTTGGCGGTCAGGATTTCCCACGCCGACAGTACCACCGGCAGTGCGACCAGCCACGGACCGGCGATGCGCAACGCGGCCAACGCGCGTTGCGCCGCATGAACACGCTCGCCGACGAGCGCAACCAGCGCCAGCAGCACGGCGCCCGCCAGCGCGGCAATGCCCAGTTCCTCCGTATAGAGCCAGTCGCTAAAGCCCACCATCTTGTTGGGCCATTGCCACGTCAGCGCGCCGAACGCGCCCCACGCCAGGGCCGCGACGATGCCCGTGGCCCAGACCGGGCTGGTACCACGTACGGTGGCGATGGCAGGCGCAGCTGGCTCGCGTGCGAGCCCGGCGTCGAGTGCAGGTTGGCTTGTCGTCATGGCATCACCCCAGCACATTGGCGTAGACGTGCTGCGCCAGGCGTTTGGCATCGGTGGTCTTCTTCAGCACGCCGATGCGGCGGAAATCATCGGCGTAGAAGGCGATCTCGTCGCGCAGGTCGACGCCGGTCGGGTGGTGGGTATAGGTCAGCGTGGCGTAGAGCTTGCGCAGGTCTTCCGGGTTGATCTTGGGCGAGTACTTGGCGAAGACCCTGGCGGCCTCGTTGGGGTTCTCGTTGACATAGTCGGTGGCCTGCACGATGGCGCGCGCCAGCGACGTGGCCGCGGGGCGGTCGTGGCGCACCAGCTCGCCGCGGGCGCCGACCACGCAGCAGACCTTGCGCGCGTACTCGCCGGTGAGGTTGGTGGCCAGTTCCACGTAGGCGCCGTTGGTGCGCTTTTCCAGCAGGTAGAGGTTGGGGTCGCCGTCGGCGATCGCCTGGATCTCGCCCTTGTCCACCGCCACGCCCAGCAGGTCGGCCGGGTACTGGCGCCAGGTGATGTCCTTGTCCGGGTCGATACCGTTCTTGGCCAGCAGGATGGTGAAGAAGTGTTTGCCCGGTGCGGCCAGGTCGCTGACGCCGACGGTCTTTCCCTTCAGCTGCTGCAGGCTGGTGACCCCCGCCGCTTTCGATCCCACCAGCCGCACGCAGCCGCCGTGCGAGCTGCCGATGATCTTGACGTCGAAGCCGGCTTCCAGCGGCTTGAGCCAGCGGTGGATCATGCCGACCGCGGCATCGGCCTTGCCGGTGGCGATCGATTCCAGCAACTGGTCGGTCGAGCCGCTGTAGTTGATCAGGTCGACCTGCAGGCCGTTCTTCTCGAAGAAGCCCTTCTCCTGCGCCACCACGATCGGCGTCAGGCAGAAAGAGTTCTGGTTCCACGCGAAGGTCAGCTTGCGCGGCGCCGACCAGGCCTGTCGGCCCAGGATCAGCGACGGCGCGGCAATGGCCGCGGCGCCGGCCAGCCGCAGCATGCTGCGCCGGCGCGGGTCGGCGTGATTGTTGTTGTCCTGGCTCATGGTGAGACTCCCCGTCTTCGTTGTGTGGTGTGGTGAGGCCATCAGGCGGCCTTGCGCTCCGGCCGCTGCGCGGCGTCGTGCTGCGCCACCAGCTCGCGCACGCGCGGGATCAGCTCACGGCCATAGTCGATGGCGTCTTCCAGCGGATCGAAGCCGCGGATCAGGAAGGTGGTGACCCCCAGTTCGTAGTACGCCAGCAGGGCCTGCGCCACCTGCTCCGGGGTGCCGACCAGGCCGGTGGAGTTGGAGCGCCCGCCGGTCTCGCGCGCGATCGCGGTCCACAGGCGCTGGTCGACCCGCTCGCCTTGGTCGGCCGCAGCGAGCAGGCGCCGTGCGCCTTCGCTCTGCTGCGGGCCGCCGCGGCTGTAGCCGGCCTGCACGCGCAGGGCGCGGGTGCGCTCCAGGATGCTGTCGGCGCGGGCCCAGGCTTTTTCTTCGGTCTCGGCCAGCACCGGGCGGAACGACACCGAGAAGCGCACCGTGCGGCCATGCTGCGCGGCTTCGGCACGCACGCGGCCGGTCAGCTCGCGCACCTGCTCGAGCGACTCGCCCCACAGCGCGTAGACGTCGGCATGCTTGCCGGCCACGGCCAGCGCCGCTTCCGAGGCGCCGCCGAAATAGATCGGCACATGCGGCTGCTGCGCGGGCTTGACCTCCGAGAAGCCCTGCGTAAAGCGGTAGAACCGGCCTTCGTGGTCGAACGGCGCGGCCTCGGTCCAGATGCGGCGCAGGATGTGCAGGTACTCGTCGGTGCGCGCATAACGCTGGTCATGGTCGAGGAAGTCGCCGTCGCGCTGCTGCTCGCTGTCCGAGCCGCCCGAGATGAAGTGCACCCCGAGGCGGCCGCCGCTGAACTGGTCGAGCGTGGCAATCTGGCGCGCGGCCAGCGTCGGCGCGGTAAAGCCGGGGCGGTGCGCCAGCATGAAGTGGATGCGCTCGGTCACGCTGGCTGCGTAGGCGATGGTCAGCGTGGCCGACGGGCCGGTGGAATGGTGCGGCACCAGGATGCGGTCGAAGCCGGCCTGCTCATGGGCCTGGGCAAAGGCGCGCACATAGTCGCGATCGATCACCGGGCCTGATGGCGGATGGATCTCGGACTGCTTCTGGCTCTGGATCATGCCGATGAAATCGACGCTCATGCGCGTTCTCCTGGTTTCGGTGAGGGCGGCAGCGTGACCGCCCGGATGGTGTTGGGCTGAGGCAGAAAGTACGACAGGCGCGCGCGCTCACTAACGAATAAAAACGACGGTCCATATTCAATAAGCGTCGTTTTCGTAATGCGGTGCTGGCGCTACGCTAGGCGGCATTCGGTGCGAGCCTCGTGCAGGCTGCGCGCCGCATCGTGATCCTTCCCGGAGTCTTCTCCCATGTCTTTAACGTCTACCTTGCGCAGGCTGCCCAGCAGCGAAGCGCGCCTTGGCGAGGTGCTGGCCGGGCTGTCCGCGCGCTTTGCCGCCAGTGCCGGCGCGCACGATGCCGCTGCCAGCTTTCCGCACGACAACTTTGCGCAGCTGCATGCCAGTGGCCTGGTTGCGCAGGTGGTGCCGCACGCGCAGGGCGGCGGCGGGGCAGGCCTGGCGCAGGCGCGCCGCATCGTGGCGGCGGTGGCGGGCGGCGATGCCGCAACCGCGCTGGTGCTGACCATGACCTACCTGCAGCACCGCGCGATCACCCGCGCCGATTCGCACTGGCCACAGACCGTGCGCGACCAGGTCTTTGCCAGTGCGGTGCAGGACGGTGCGCTGATCAACGCGCTGCGGGTGGAACCGGAACTGGGATCGCCGGCACGCGGCGGCCTGCCGGCCACGGTGGCCACGCGCGTGGCCGACGGCTGGCGCATCAGCGGGCGCAAGCTGTACAGCACCGGCATCCCGGCGCTGCGCTGGCTGGCGGTCTGGGCGCGCACCGATGAGGCGCAGCCGCGCGTGGGCGTGTTCCTGGTGCCCGGACCGGCGGCCGGCATCGCGGGCGTGCGCATCGTCGAGAACTGGAACCACCTTGGCCTGCGCGCTTCCGGCAGCCATGAGACCGTGCTCGACAACGTCTGGATCCCGCCTGACCACGCGGTCGATATCCGCCCGCCGTCAGCATGGGCGCCGGCCGGCGCCAGCCAGGCCGACATCGACGCCAACGCCGACCAGCAGGCCTGGATGACCGTGTTGCTGGGCAGCCTCTATGACGCGGTGGCGCACGCGGCCGCTGTTTGGATTGGCGATTTCGTGCGCGAGCGTGCGCCCGGCAGCCTGGGGGCGCCGCTGGCCACGCTGCCGCGCGTGCAGGAAGCCATCGGCGAGATCGCCGCGTTGCTGCGGGCCAATCAGGTATTGCTGGACGATGCCGCCGTGCGCGCCGACGCGGGCGAGCCGCCCGCGCCGGCCGACAGCGGGCTGCTCAAGTACACCGTGACCGGCAATGCCATCCGCGCGGTGGAACTGGCACTGCAGCTCTCCGGCAACCACGGGCTGAGCCGCAACAACCCGCTCGAGCGCCACTACCGCGACGTGCTGTGCAGCCGCATCCATACGCCGCAGAACGATTCCATCCTGGTCGCCGCCGGGCGGGCGCAGCTTGGCCTGTAAGCGCGGGCCTGCCTGGCCGTGCTATGTTTGCAGCAGCACCGCCCCGCAGAGGGCCGCGGCGCAGGCGCCCGCCGCGCCGGCAAACCAGAACGAGACACTCCGGAGTCATTCCCATGGGCAGCACCCCCACCCCCGACACGCTCGCGCCGCTGCGCGACTTCATCACCGGCCTGGCCGCGCTGCTGGACCAGCAGCCGGACGAGCCCCGCATCCTGCGCGAAGGCGGCGCGCTGCTGGCAAGGCTGGTTGCGCGCGACGACTGGCTGCCCAATGCCTGGGCCCAGCCGCATTCCGAGTACTACCAGCAGCACCTGCTGCATTGCGATTCCGCCGAACGCTTCTCGGTCGTCAGCTTTGTCTGGGGACCGGGCCAGCGCACGCCCATCCACGACCACACCGTATGGGGCCTGATCGGCATGCTGCGCGGCGCGGAAGACTCGCAGCCGTTCGTGCTCGACGCCGGCGGCCGGCCTGTGCCGCATGGCGACGCCGTGCGCTTGCTGCCCGGGCAGGTCGAGGCCGTGTCGCCCACGGTCGGCGATATCCACCGTGTCAACAACGTGCATGACGACCGCGTCTCGGTCAGCATCCATGTGTACGGCGCCAATATCGGCGCGGTGCGGCGCTCGGTCTATACCGAGGACGGCACCCGCAAGCCTTTCATCTCCGGCTATTCCAACCAGACCCTGCCTAACCTGTGGGACCGTTCCCGCGAAGTTGCCCAGTCATGACCACGATTACTGCTACGCAAGCCGCACCGGCATTTCCGACGTATTCGCCCGAAGCTGTGCGCAAGGCCCTGCGCAACGGCGACGAGATCGCGCTGATCGACGTGCGCGAGGAAGACCCGTTCGCGCAGGAACATCCGCTGTGGGCCGCCAATTTTCCGCTGTCGAAGCTAGAGATCGACGCCTGGGCACGCATCCCCCGCCGCGACACGCTGATCGTCGTCTACGGCGAATACGCCGGCACCGACCTGGCGCCGCGCGCCGCGGCCGTGCTGCGCGAGCTGGGCTATACGCGCGTGCATCTGCTGGAAGGCGGCCTGCGCGCCTGGATCGACGGCGGCGGCGAGGTGTTCCGCGACGTCAACGTGCCGAGCAAGTCGTTCGGCGAGGTGGTTGAGGCAAAGCGCCACACGCCGTCGCTGGCGGCCGAGGAGGTGCAGGCATTGATCGACACCAAGGCCGATGTGGTGGTCGTCGATGCGCGCCGCTTCGACGAGTACCAGACCATGAGCATTCCCACCGCGACCAGCGTGCCGGGCGCCGAACTGGTGCTGCGCGTGCGCGAGCTGGCGCCCGATCCGCGCACGCGTGTGATCGTCAACTGCGCCGGGCGCACGCGCAGCATCATCGGCACGCAGTCGCTGGTCAACGCGAGGATTCCCAACCCGGTGGCGGCGCTGCGCAACGGCACCATCGGCTGGACCCTGGCCGGCCAGCGACTGGACCACGGTGCCAGCCGCCGCGCGCCCGCCGCGGTCAGCGACGCCAACCGCGACAGTGCCCGCCGCGGCGCGCGCGAGATCGCCGACCGGGCCGGCGTGCGCCGCATTGCGCTGGCCCAGATCGAAGCGCTGCAGCCGCCTGGCCGCACCGTGTACCGCTTCGACGTGCGCACGCCTGAGGAATTTGCGGACAGCCACCTGCCGGGCTTTGTCAACGCGCCCGGTGGCCAGCTGGTGCAGGAGACCGACCATTCCGCTCCGGTGCGCGGCGCGCGCATCGTGCTGGCGGATGATGACGACGTGCGCGCCAGCATGACCGGCTCATGGCTGGCGCAGATGGGCTGGGACGTCTGGGTGGTGGAACCGGTGGCGGCGGCAGAGCGCAGCGAAACTGGCGCGGTCAGCGCACCGGTGCCGGCGTCAGCGCCGGTATCGACCGTCACTGCAGCCGAACTGGCTACATGGATTGACGCAGGCGATGGCAGCACCGCTGTCCTCGACTTCACCACCAGCGCCAACTACGTCAAGCGCCATATTCCCGGCGCCTACTTCGTCATTCGCGCGCAGCTGGCGGACACGCTGCCACGCATCCCGCAGGCCAGGCGCTACGTGCTCACCTGCGGATCGAGCCTGCTGGCGCGCTTTGCCGCTGCCGACCTGCAGCGCCTGACGGATGCGGAAGTGTTCGTGCTGGAAGGCGGCACCCAGGCATGGATCGCCGCGGGACTGCCGCTGGAAAGCGGGGAAACGCGCCTGGCCTCGGAACGCACTGACCGCTACCGCCGGCCGTATGAAGGCACCGACAACCCGCGCGAGGCGATGCAGGGCTACCTGGACTGGGAGTTCGGCCTGATCGCGCAACTGGAGCGCGACGGGACGCATGGGTTCAGGGTGGTGTAGGGCCGCTGCATGATATGCACTGACGCTGCATATCATGCAGCGAGGCTGGCGACGGGCGAGACCGAAAGGCCTAAAGGCGGAGCAGCAGACGCATGGCCTCTTCCACCTTGCGCAGGTGATTGGGCGCCAGCGTGGCTACCGGCCGGCCGCCCATGAACCGGCGATTGGACACCGCTCGGACCTGGTCGATCAACAGGTCCGTCTCACAGGCTAGGCCAGGCAGCTTGCCCAGTGCGACCCGCAACGGGAAGCAATCCTCGCGCTCGATTTGTGATGTGCCCGGCACGATGATCGTAGTCGGATGGCCGGCGTCATTGAGCAAATCCGTCTGGATGATCAGTGCCGGCCGGTTGCGCTTGGCCGGCTCTTCCCGATGCGTCTGGGGATTGAGGTCGACCTCCCAGATCTGCCCGCGCTTCAGCTCAGTCAAGCCCGTCTCCAGCCGATGCGTCCATGTCTTCGCTGGCGGCCAGGTGCTTTGCCGAGAGCTTGCGGGAAAGCATGGCGATACGGGAGGCCATTTCCCGCTCGTTCTTCTCGCGCACGGCATCGCGGATGTAGTCGGAAGTTTTTTGTCCCGATGCCTTTGCCAGCGCGCGAGTCTGGTCGGCCAGTTCTTCGCCGGCGCGGAAGGACAAGGTCGTTCCTTGCATGAATGGCTCCGTACTTGGCTGATACGGAAGTATAGCGCTCATTTGTATCTCATTTTTGTATTACAAAGCCACTAACAGATGGACCGACTAACAAGGCTTGGAAGCAGTGATCAGAGCGTAACTGGGAAGCGAATTGGCCAGAAATTGGAGGAGTCTGAAAGCCCTTGCAGGCGCACGATCTCTCTACAGCAAGGGAACGAGCGTAACGATTCCCTGTCAATCGTAATCGTTCAGTTACAATGCTGTCCTGCAGCATCCCACTGGCCAACCCCCCCGACAGGGACGGCCGGCGGATGCCGTCAATGCCCCCGATCCAATGCGACTGTTGTTCCTGCTGCTGACTGCCATGTGCCTGTCGCTGCTCTCCTTCGGAGCAGTGGCGGACGCGCGCGCCGCGTCGCAGGCGCAGGTCAGCGTTGACCTGGTGGACCTGGCGGCGGCGCAGCCTGTTGACGACCTGGGCCGGATCATCGTGCCCGGTGACGACGGCTTGCATGACGACGATATCTGCGACGACCCGCCCCCCGGGTATTGCAATATCTGGTCGGCGGACCTGCTCGATCCCCTCGACCTGCTCGACGAGATCGAGGAATCCAGCGCCCTGATTGCATTGCCGCCAGTGAAGCTGCTGCTGCCCTCCGGCGACGTCGCCCAGCATCCGCCTGGCCGCGCCGAGCCGCCGCCTTCGGCCTTCTTCCGGCCACCCATTTCCCGCGCCTGAGCGTTTCCTGCGCCCGCACCGCACGCGCTGCAGCATGCCGCCGCCGTGCCGCGGGCCGCGCCCCCCTGGCCTGATATCGCCAGCCTGCCTGCTGCCTGACCGCGCGGGCAAGCCGCTGCCGTTGTGCGTCCTGCCGTGATCGCGTCCAAGTGACCGCTCGCCCCGGGGCGGGCGGCAGCATGGCGACAGGCAGCCGTATTGCTTGCTTTCCCGACTCATGACAACAACCAAGCTGACCCTGATCGCGTCGCTTTCGCTGATCGCGCTCGCCGCTGCCCCGGCCCATGCCGGCGCACAAGGCGGGGTGTCCCCGAAGCCAACGGACGCGGCCGGTGCCGCGCCAGCCGCCCCCGCGCCCCTGACCAAACCTGCTGCCGCACCCATGCCGGGCTCCGCCATCCTGGCGGCCGCGGCGGTGCCGAAGCCCGCATCCGCCGCAGCGGCCGGCGCCCAGGCGGGACCCGCCTACTCGCTGCCCCAACTGCTCGACCTGGCCCAGTCCACCAACAAGGGCGTGGCCGCCGCCGAGGCCGGTGTCGATGCCGCCAGCGCGGCCATCAGCAGCGCACGTGCCTATCCCAACCCGCAGGTGGAAGTGATGTACGGCCGCTTGTCCGGCAAGCAGCCGGGCGTGACCAGCGGCAATGCGCCCAGCTACGCCGTGGTGCAGAAGCTGGACTACCCGCACCAGCGCAGCCTGCGCGAGGCCATGGCCACCCGCGGGCTGGAGTCGTCGCAGGCCATGCGGCAAGGCTTCCGGGCCGACCTGGCCGCGCGCGTGAAGACTGCCTACTACGACGTGCTGCGCCGCGAGAGCGAGCTGCATGCCGCCGAGGAAGACCTGGCGATGATGCGCCAGATCCATTCGCGGGCGCGCCTGCGCGTGGAGGTGGGCGAGGCGCCGCGCTATGAACTGATCAAGGCCGAGACCGAACTGCTGGCCTCGCAGAAGAGCCAGCAGACCGCCGGGCTGCGCGTCAACCAGGCCAAGGCCGCGCTGCGCCAGCAGGTGGGCGGTGCCATGCCGGGCCAGTTTGCGCTGGCCGGCACCCTGGGCCAGGCGCCCGACGTGCCGCCGCTGCCGGTGCTGCGCGACACCATGACCGCCAGCAATGCCGAGCTGGTCCAGCGCCGCATGGAGCTGGAGCGCGCGCAGCTGGGCGTGAACTACCAGAAGTCGCTGCGCTGGCCCGAGGTGGCGGTGCGTGCCAGCACCGACCGCCAGCCTGACAACAACGTCTCGCAGATCGGCCTGGTCCTGACCATCCCGCTGTGGGACCGCCGCAGCGGCCCGGTGGGCGAGGCCACGGCGCAGGCCACGCAGGCGCGCAGCGCCCTGGAAGCGCGCGAGTTCGAGCTGACGCAGGAGCTGGATGCCGCCTACCGCCAGTACGAGATCAACCAGGCCCAGGTGACGGCGCTCGAGTCCGGCATCGTGCGCGAGGCCGAGTCGGCGCTGGGCGTGGCCGAGTCCGCCTACCGCTTCGGCGAGCGCGGCATCCTGGACTACCTCGATGCCCAGCGCGTGCTGCGCGGCGCGCGCAATGACCTGATTGCCGCCCAGTACGACCTGCAGGTGGCCGCCATCCAGATCGAAAAGCTTATGTCGACCGCCCCGGGCGCTACCGCAGCGCCGGGCCTGCAGCCGACCTCCACCATCGAACAGAAATAACCATGCGCCCCAATTTCCTGCTTTCTCTGACGGCCGCTGCCGTCCTGACGTTCAGCCTGGCGGCCTGCTCCGACAAACCTGAGCCCGTCGCCGAAGCGCCCAAGCTGCCGCCGGGCGTGATCCAGCCCGAGGGCAACCTGCAGAAGGGGCTGAAGGTGGCGCCGGTGGCCACCTCCCCGTTCAGCGAGATGCTGCGCGTGGCCGGCCGCATCGACTTCGACGAGCAACGCGTGGCCCGCATCGGCGCCAGCGTGACCGGTCGCGTGACCGATCTCTATGCCACCCTGGGCCAGGAAGTGAAGGCCGGCCAGGTGCTGGCGCGCCTGCACAGCAGCGAGCTGGGCACGGCGCAGATGGCCTTCCTGAAGAGCGAGGCCCAGACCGAGCTGCAGGGGCGCAACGCCGAGCGCGCGCGCCAGCTGTTTGCCGCCGACGTGATCGGCCGCGGCGAGCTGCAGCGCCGCGAGAGCGAACTGGCGATCGCCTCGGCCGAGATGCGCGCCTACCGCGACCAGCTGCGCGTGCTGGGCATGTCGCAGGCATCGATTGCCGAGCTGGCCAGGAGCGGCAGCATCAACTCGCATTCGCCGGTGTTTTCCAGCATCAGCGGCACCGTGGTCGAGCGCAACGTGGCGCAAGGACAGGTGGTGCAGCCGGCCGATGCGCTCTATACCGTGGCCGACCTGTCGCGCGTGTGGGTGGTGGCCGAGGTGCCCGAGCAGCAGGCCGCCCAGGTGGCCGAAGGGCAGAGCGTCGACATCGAGGTGCCTTCGCTTGGCAACGGCGCGGGCAGCAAGAGCATCACCGGCAAGCTGATCTACGTCGGCCGCACGGTCAACCCGCAGTCGCGCACGGTGCTGGTCCGCACCGAGCTGGAGAACCGCGAAGGCCGCCTCAAGCCTGCCATGCTGGCCAGCATGCTGATCGCCGGCAAGCCGGTCGACCAGCTGGTGATCCCGGCCGCCTCGGTGGTTCGCGACGGCAACGACGAGCTGGTCTATGTCGAGATGCCGGGCAGCAAGTACCGCCTCACCAAGGTCAAGCTGGGCGCCGAGAGCGACGGCATGCGCGTGGTGCAGAACGGTGTGAAGGCCGGCGACCGCATCGTGGTCGATGGTGCCTTCCATCTCGACAACGAGCGCAAGCGCCTCGAGCAAGGGTAATCGGCCATGATGAAATCCCTAGTCGAAGCCGCCATCAAGCAGCGGCTGGTGGTGTGCGTGATAGCCGTGGTGCTGTTCTTCTTCGGCCTGCGCGCTGCCACCAGGCTGTCGGTGGATGCTTTCCCCGATGTCACCAACGTGCAGGTGCAGATCGCGACCGAAGCCGCGGGCCGCTCGCCCGAGGAAGTCGAGCGCTTTGTCACCGTGCCGGTGGAAATGGCCATGACCGGCCTGCCCGGCCTGGAAGAGATGCGCTCGCTGAACAAGGCGGGCCTGTCGCTGATCACGCTGGTGTTTACCGACGCCACTGACGTGTACTTTGCCCGCCAGCTGGTGATGGAGCGCCTGATCGAAGTGGGCGGGCGCATGCCGGAAGGCGTGTCGCCGGTGCTGGGCCCGGTTTCCACCGGCCTGGGCGAGGTCTACCAGTACACGCTGGACCGTGCCGACGACGGCAACCGCGAACTGACGCAGGAAGAGCTGGCCGAGCGCCGCATCGCCCAGGACTGGGTGGTGCGCCCGCTGCTGCGCTCGATTCCGGGCGTGGCCGAGATCAACTCGCAGGGCGGCTACGTGCGCCAGTACCAGGCGCTGGTCAACCCGGAACGCATGCGCCACTACCAGATCTCGACCCAGCAGGTGTATGAGGCGCTGGCGCGCAACAACGCCAACTCCGGCGGCGGCGTGCTGCCGCATTATGCCGAGCAGTACCTGATCCGCGGCGTGGGCCTGGCCCGCGGCGTGGATGACCTGGGCAGCATCGTGCTCAAGGAGATCAACGGCACGCCGGTGTACCTGCGCGACGTGGCCAACGTCACCATCGGGCATGAGGTGCGGCAGGGCGCGCTGGTCAAGAACGGCCAGACCGAGGCGGTCGGCGGCATCGTCATGATGATGCGCGGCGGCAATGCCAAGGAGGTGGTCAGCCGCGTGAAGGCGCGCGTGGCCGAGATCAACGAGCGCGGCATGCTGCCGGGCAAGCTGCAGATCGTGCCGTACTACGACCGCAGCGAACTGGTCGACTCCGCACTGTGGACCGTGACCAAGGTGCTGCTGGAAGGCGTGGTGCTGGTGGTGATCGTGCTGTTCCTGTTCCTGGGCGACGTGCGCTCGTCGGTGATCGTGCTGGCCACGCTGGTCTTGACGCCCTTGCTGACCTTCATGGTGATGAACGAGGTGGGGCTGTCGGCCAACCTGATGTCGCTGGGGGGGCTGGCCATCGCCATCGGCCTGATGGTGGACGGCTCGGTGGTGGTGGTCGAGAACGCGTTCGAGCGGCTCGGCCACAAGGAGCCGGGCCTCACCAAGACCGAGATCCTGGTCAAGGCCGTGCAGGAAGTGGCCACGCCGGTGATCGTTGGCGTGGGCATCATCATCCTGGTGTTCCTGCCGCTGATGACGCTGTCGGGCATGGAGGGCAAGATGTTCGCGCCGCTGGCGTTCACCATCTCGATCGCGCTGGCGATCTCGCTGTTCCTGTCGCTGACGCTGTCGCCGGTGCTGTCGTCGTACCTGCTCAAGGGCGGCGCCGAGCACGACACGCATGTGATCGCCTTCATGAAGCGCCACTACCTGCGCCTGCTGCACTGGGCGCTGGGCAACAGCCGCAAGACGGTGATCTGCGCGGTGGCGGCCTTCGTTGCCACGGTGGCGATCGTGCCGCTGCTGGGCACCTCGTTCATTCCGGAGATGAAGGAAGGCTCGATCGTGCCCGCGATCGACCGCGTGCCCAACATCTCGCTGGAAGAGTCGATCAAGCTGGAGAAGGAAGCCAACAAGCTGGTGCTGAGCGTGCCGGGCGTGAAGTCGGTGGTGTCCGGCGTGGGCCGCGGCGAAAGTCCGGCCGACCCGCAGGGCCAGAACGAGTCGACCCCGATCGCCAGCCTGAAGGACCGCGGCGAGTGGCCCGACGGCTGGACCCAGGACGATATCGCCAACGCCATCCGCGAAAAGCTCAAGGCCATTCCCGGCGTGCAGATCGTGATGGCGCAGCCGATCTCGGACCGAGTCGACGAAATGGTCAGCGGCGTGCGTTCGGACGTGGCGGTGAAGGTGTTCGGCGACGACCTGGACAAGCTGCGCGAGCTGGCGGGCGAGATTTCGCGCGTGGCCGGCGGCATCCAGGGCTCGCAGGACATCCGCATCGAGCGCGTGTCGGGGCAGCAGTACCTGTCGATCGAGATCGACCGCCAGGCGATTGCGCGCTACGGGCTGAACGTGTCCGATATCCATGACGTGATCGAGATCGCCATCGGCGGCAAGCGTGCCACGGACATCTTCGAAGGCGAGCGCCGCTTTGCCGCGGCGGTGCGCCTGCCGGAGGAGTTCCGCAACAACGAGCAGGCCATCCGCCAGCTGCTGGTGTCCACCCCCAACGGCACCCAGGTGCCGCTGCAGAGCGTGGCCAGGATCGAGGTCAACGACGGTCCGGCCCAGATCAGCCGCGAAATGGCCAAGCGCCGCGTGGTGGTGATGATCAACGTGAAGGACCGCGACCTCGGCGGCTTCGTGGCCGAGCTGCAGCAGGCCACCGACGCCAAGGTGAAGCTGCCCGAAGGCTACTACCTGGAGTGGGGCGGCCAGTTCCAGAACATGGAACGCGCCATGGGCCACCTGAAGATCATCGTGCCGGTGACCATCGCCGCGATCTTCTTCCTGCTGTTCCTGCTGTTCAACTCGCTGCGCTTTGCCACGCTGATCATCACGGTGCTGCCGTTTGCCTCCATCGGCGGCATCATCGGGCTGTTCGTCACCGGCGAATACCTGTCGGTGCCGGCCTCGGTGGGCTTTATCGCGCTGTGGGGCATGGCGGTGCTGAACGGGGTGGTGCTGGTGTCGTATATCCGCACGCTGCGCGACTCGGGTTTGTCGCTCGATGAAGCGGTGGTGCAGGGCGCGACCCAGCGGTTCCGGCCGGTGATGATGACCGCGACCATTGCGATGCTGGGCCTGGTGCCGTTCCTGTTCTCGACGGGGCCGGGCTCGGAGGTGCAGCGTCCGCTGGCGGTGGTGGTGATCGGCGGGCTGATCACGTCGACGCTGCTGACGCTGGTGATGGTGCCTACGCTGTATCGGTGGTTTGATGATCGCAGGCCGGATCCGACCAGGGATGTGCCGGTGTAAGGCAGCGGCTACCATCGAGTCCCGCTGGTTTGCTCCCCTCTCCCGCTTGCGGGAGAGGGAGCGCGCAAGTGGTCATTCAGAACCCTGCGCGCTTGCCAGCCGTTACAAGACAAAGGCCCCATGCTTGGCATGGGGCGTTTCTTATTTGCACAGCCGCCTGATTCAATAACCGTAATACGGCTGCTGCTGTTCGTAATACCCCGACGGCTGCGGGCCGCAAGGCACATAGGCACGGTCGTAGTCGCGGTAGCAATACCCCGGCGGCGCTGCCGGCGGTGCGTATGAGACGGGAGCCGGCGCGTAGGTCACCGGAGCCGGTGCGTACGTGACAGGGGGTGGTGCCGCCATGACCGGCGCCGAGGCCAGGGCCGCGCCAAAGGCCAGGCCGACCAGCGCGCCGACAGCGAGCACCGCTCCGGCATTCGAGCCGCCGCCGTGGTGGTGGTGGCGCCCGCGCGCCGACGCCGGGCCGGCTGCCACCAGCGCCACGCTCAGGGCAACCGCTGAAACGATTCGGGTGGAGGGGCGCATATCGGACTCCTTCTGATGCAGCTTGTGTGCATTGATGATGCACGCAAAGCGACCCTCAAGGTGTTTCTGCGCGGCCGGCGACTTGTTAGGGTTGTAACGGCTGCTTTAGAACCCATTTCATAATGAAGAAGGGGACGCGTTCAAGCCAGGCGCGGCGCAGGCTAGGCGCGGGCCGCCGGCCTTGGTCATTCCAAGGTCAAGGCCCGTAACGACGCATGCGCCGCGCCTGGCTTGAACCCGAAGGGAAGGCTGCTGCCGGGCCGCATGGCGTTGTTGCGGCCTCCTAGCGTGGAATAACCACGCGGCGTCGGCCACGCCTAGCCCTGCGGCCCGGCAGCAGCCTTCGCGCCCCTTCTTCATTATGAAATGGGTTCTTAATGCCGGTCAGCCGGCGGCCAGCGCGCGCTCTGGCTCCTGCCCGAATGGCGGCATGTTCTCCAGCCGCAGCGATTGCGGCACCGACAGCGAGATGTCCGCGGCGCGCAGGCGCTTGAGGATTTCGAACAACAGGTCGCTGCGCGTGTTGGCGGCGATGCGCGGGCTGCCGACATAGCCCGTCACCGACAGCGTGATGCCGTTGGGCGCCAGCTGGCTGAACATGACCGAGGGTGCCGGCACGTCCAGGATGCTCTCGTTCTCGCGGTAGACGTCCAGCAGCAGGTCGCGCAGCTGTTCGGGGTCGGTATTCAGGGGGAAGGTAAGTTGCAGCGACGCCACCCCCTGGGTGCTGTTGCTCATGGTCACGTTGCGCAGGTTCTGCGAGATCAGCTGCGAGTTGGGCACGATCACGGTGGAGCGGTCGCCCAGCTGGATCTCGGTGGCGCGCACGTTGATGCGGCGGATATCGCCCTCCACGCCGGCAATGCTGACCATGTCGCCCACCTTGACCGGCCGCTCGGTCAGCAGGATCAGGCCGGAGACGAAGTTCTTCACGATCTCCTGCAGGCCGAAGCCGATACCCACCGACAGTGCGCTGACGATCCACGCCAGGTTGTCCCAGCGCACGCCCAGCAGCGACAGCACCAGCAGCACCAGCAACACGTAGCCGACATTGCTGTACAGCGTGATCAGCGAGGCGCGCAGGCCCGGCTCCTTGCAGACCTTGGGCAGCAGTTCCCCATCGAGCCAGCGCCGCACCGAGCGCAGCAGCCAGATGCCGACTCCGAGAGCGATCAGCGCATTCAGGATGCGGTCGGGCATGATGTTGAGACTGTGCAGCTTCTCGCCGCCCAGCACCATTACCAGGCTGTTGAGCAGGTCCGCGGGTGTGGTGCCGAAGCCGCCGGTCAGCAGCGCCAGCACCGCCACCAGCAGCAGCACGCTGGCGCCGATGCCTGACAGGATGGTGGAGGCCTGCTCCAGGTGCGAATCGTCCACGCCGAACAGCTGCTTGATGACACGGCCGCTGGCGTAGTTGGTCGAGAGCAGGCTTTCGCAGACGTCGCGCGTGACCTGGGTCAGCAGGTACAGGCTGCACAGCACGATGTCGAACCAGACCAGCTCGTAGGTCAGGAAGCGCGCAAAGCTGATGTAGCCGGCCAGCAGCGCCACCACCGACACCAGCACGATGACCGACACGCCGGCGTGGATCATGCCCGCCAGCGTGGCGCGCGCCTCGGGCCGCTCGCCGGCGGCCGCCAGCAGGTTGCGCACGCGGTTGGCGCGCAGCAGCGCGGCGCCGATGGTCAGCACCACCACCAGCGAGACCAGCCCGCGCCCCAGCAGCGTGACCTGCACGCTGGTATCGGCAATGCGGTTCAGCTGCTCGAGCGTACCGGCCAGCAGCAACAGGCCGGCCAGCACGGCGGGGAACGGCTTCATCGCCAGCGCCACCGGATCGGCCAGCGCCGGCAGGCGCCAGGAGGGATGGCGCGTGCACAGCAGCGCGCGCCCCAGGCCCGCGATCAGCGCGCTGGTCAGCGTCAGCTTGAGCAACTGGCCGTACAGCTCGACCAGGTCCGGCGGCAGTTCATAGCTGCGCGTGAAGGCGTTGTAGACCAATTGCACCGCCAGCCCGGTGGTGCACACGGTGGCCAGCGTGGTGGCCAGTGCCAGGGCGCTGCGGCGCAGGCGCGTCTCCGGCAGCTTGTGCAGGCAGAACCACGCCAGTGCCCGTTCCGCCAGGCGCCGGCCCAGGGTCCATACCGCCAGGGCCAGCAACAGCAAGGCGATGGTGGCGGCGCGCTGTGAGGGCTGCCAGGCCAGTTGTGCCATCGGCACCACCTGGTCGGTGAAGGAGGCCAGGCGCGCCTGGTCTTCCTGTGTCGGGCTGACCAGCGGCTTCCAGAACTGCGGGTTCAGGATGCTCTCGGAGCGCAGCGCGAGCTGGTCCTTCATCTGGCCGCGCTGCAGCCGCGCCAGCTGGTCGCTCAGGTTGGCGATGTTCGCCTTGCTCTCGCCTGCCTGCTTGAGTTGTGCGTCAAGCTGGGCACGGCGCGCATTCAGTTCGGCGCGCTGCCTGACCACCGCCGGCGCTTCCTTGGTGGTGCCGGCCGCCGGTGGCGGACCCAGCACGTCCAGCTGCGCCTGCAGCTGCGCCCGCTGCGGGGTCAGCGCCGAAGACAGCTTGTCGACGTCGGCATCGAGCTTCTGCAGCGTTTCTTCGAGTTCATGCAGCCTGGTGTTGCCATCCGGGTCGGAGGCCTGCTGCTTGATGCGGTCCTGCTCGGTCTGCAGGCGCTTGAGTTCGGCGGCGGCCTCGCCGTGGCTGATGGCGGGCGCCTGCTGGGCGCCGGCCTCGGAAGCTGCTTCTGATGCCGGGGCGGCCAGTGCGGCGGGCAGCGTGGCCGGCATCAGGTGGCATAGCGCAGCGAGCGCAAGGCCCAGTGCGAGCCGTGAAACTTTGCTCATGGCGGAATCTCGTCGGATGGTGACTTGCGGCGGCTCCGGCATCGGCAACGGCATCGCGCTGGCACGCGTCGGATGCGGCGGCGATGGGATGCGGGAACGGCCGGAGCACCGGCAATGAACACGGGAAGGGGGCCGCTCGCTGGCGCTCCCTTCGGCGAAGTCTGGTCAGGGCACGAAGCGCGGCGGGCTGCCTGGCAGGCCGGTGTGCGGGACACGGGACGTGCTGACCGATGGCGGCGGGACCAGAGGACACGAAAAACGGCCTTGCCGCGGTTCGCGAGATTATACGAAAGCGGATACGCCACCCAGCCGTTCCTTGTGTCGGATAGCGCACTGGGTGACATTTTGATACGGATGCGCGCGCGGTGGCGCGTGGTCTGCGGGAATCGCATTACCATCACGGTCTTCGGGCCGCAGGCGGCCCATTTCATTACCAGGAGATGGCATGGCTGTTCCGTCAGGCACGGAAAAGGCGCAGCTCGGCGGCGGGGCCGGGCAGATTGAAATGTTGGTCGATCGTCCCGCCGGCGCGCTGCGAGGCATCGCCGTGGTCGCGCATCCGCATCCGCTGCTGGGCGGCTCGGCCACGCACAAGGTGCCGCACCAGTTGGCCAAGGCGCTGGTGGCACGCGGCTTCCTGACCGTGCGGCCGAATTTCCGCGGGGTCGAGGGGTCCGCGGGGCAGCATGACCAGGGCAGCGGCGAGGCGCAGGACATGCTCGCCGTGGTCGCCCATCTGCGCGAGGCCCATCCCGGCCTGCCGCTGGCACTGGCCGGCTTTTCCTTTGGTGCGTTCGTCATGGCCCATGTCGCCGCCACGCTGGCGGCGCAGTCCGTGCCGATCCGCCACCTGGTGCTTGCCGGCACGCCTTACGGCACCGTCAAGGCGCACCGCAGCTATGACACGCCGGCCGTTCCCGCCGATTGCCTGGTGGTCCACGGCGAGCGTGACGAGCGCGCGGAACTCGGCGCGCTGTTCGACTGGGCGCGCCCGCAGGGGCTGCCCGTGGTAGTGGTGCCGGGGGCGGACCACTTCTTTACCGGCAAGCTGCCGCTGCTGGTCCGTATCGTCGGCGGCTACCTGGATCGTCCCGATGCGGGGGCGGCCGCCTGACGGCTTAAGGGCGCCAGGCCTCAGGCGTTCGGCATCGCCGGTGCGCCGCCGATCGGGTCGGGATGGATCTGCATCAGCGCGGCGCGCTTCTCCAGCAAGTGCTGGCGCAGGATGGCCGCCAGCCGCTTGCCGTCGCGGGCTTCCAGCGCGCGGATCATCTCTTCGTGATCGTGCACGGCGCGGTCCCATTTGTCGGTCTGGTGGTTGGAGCGGAAACGCATCGCCTTGAGCCGCCGGTTGAGCGTCAGGTAGGTCTGCTGCAGCGTCTGGTTGCGCGCGGCCCCGGCGATGCGGTCGTGGATCTCCTGGTTGCGGGCGTAGTAGCCGGGCAGGTCGTTCTGCGCGCGGCAGGCCAGCATGGCGTAGTGCAGCGCCTTGATCTCGGCCAGCTCCGGCGGCGTGATGCGCTCGCAGGCCAGTTCCCCGGCAAAGGCCTCCAGGCCGCTCATCAGCTCGAAGGCTTCCCAGGCCTCGGCCTCGCTCATCCGTGACACGCTCGCGCCGCGGTTGGGCGAGATCTCGATCAGCCCCTCGGCGGCCAGCACCTTCAGCGCCTCGCGCAGCGGAGTGCGCGAGATGCCCAGCGTTTCACACAGCTCGCGCTCATTGAGCTTCATGCCCGGCGGCAGCACCCCCTCGACGATAAAGTTGCGCAGGTGGTCGACCACGGTGTCGTGCAGCCGCTGGCGCACGACCCTGGGCAGGAGCGGGGCGGCGGCCGCACCGGTGCCGTCCGGAGTTTGCATGCAATGTCCCTGTCATTGGCGTTGCGCCATTCTAAGACATTGCCGGCGGGCGGCGGCCCCCTCCGAGCCTAGCGCGCCGGACCGCGCAGCGGCATGCCGTTTTCGCGCGGCGCCTGTGAGCCTTCGCCCCGCCCGATCAGCGCCACCGACAACGCCGACACAACCCCAGCAAAGGCCACGTAGGCGCAGATCTGCCAGGGCTTGCCGCCGCCCGACTTGAGCAGTGCCGTGGCGATGATGGGCGTGATGCCGGAGGCGAAGATCCCCGAGAACTGGTAGACGAACGAGATCCCCGTGTATCGCACCCTGGCATCGAACAGCTCGCAGAACAGCGCCGCTTCCGGGCCGTAGACCGCGGCGTAGAGGATGCCGAACGGCACCACGATGGAGAGCCACAGCAGCATGGTGCTGCCGCCGCTGTTCAGCATCAGCCAGAACGCCGGGAAGGCGGACAGGGCCGTGATCAGCGAGCCCCAGAAATACACGCGGGTGCGGCCGATGCGGTCGGACAGGTGGCCGAAGAACGGAATGAAGAAGCACATCGCAATGGCCGCCGCCATCACGCCGACCAGTGCTTCAGTCCGGCTGATATTGATGGTCTGGGTCAGGTAGGTGATCGAGAACACGCCGAAGATGTTGAAGAAGACCCCGTCGATATAGCGCGCGCCCATGCCCTTGAGGATATTGCCCGGGTAGCGCCGCATCATGTCGACAAAGGGAATCCGGGTCTCGGCATTGCGCTGCTTGATCACGGCGAATTCAGGCGTCTCCTTGACGTTGAGGCGGATATACATGCCCACGAACACCATTCCCGCCGAGATCAGGAAGGCCACGCGCCAGCCCCACGCCAGGAATTGCGCATCGGTCAGGGTCAGCGACAGCAGCGCCACCACGCCGGATGCCAGGCACAGTCCGATCGCCAGCCCGATCTGCGGCAGCGACGCATAGAAGCCCCGTTTGCCCGGCGGTGCGTACTCATAGGCCATCAGCACCGCGCCGCCCCATTCGCCACCCAGGCCGATGCCCTGCAGCACGCGCAGCAGCAGCAACAGGATCGGCGCGAGGATGCCGATGCTGTCGTAGGTCGGCACCAGCCCGATCAGGAAGGTGGACACGCCCATGATCATCAGCGTGATCACCAGCATGCTCTTGCGGCCGACCTTGTCGCCGAAGTGCCCGAAGATCACGCCGCCCAGCGGCCGCGTGACAAAGCCCACCGCAAAGGTGGTGTAGGCCAGCATGGTGGCCACCAGCGGGTCATTGCCGGGGAAGTACAGCTTGTTGAAGACCAGGCCGGCGACCACGCCGTACAGGAAGAAGTCATACCACTCGATGGTGGCGCCGATTACGGACGCCAGCGCGACCTTGCGGATCGCCTGTTCGTTGGGGCTTGTCATGCTTGTCTCCTCAGGTGATGGGCGGCGTCCTCTGGAAGGATGGTTATGGACGCCGGATGCACTGCAGGGTTTGGCCTTGTTATGGATGCCTGGCCTTGGTTGTTCGCAATCAGGACTGGCGCAAGCCGCTCAGGCGGCTGCTGCCATCGGGGTCGCCACATCGACGGGATGCATTTCCCGCCGTGCGTCTTCGCGGATGAAGTCGGCCGCGCGCTCGGCCATCATCACCACCGGCACGTTGGTGTTGCCCGAGACCAGCGTGGGCATCACCGAGCAGTCCACCACGCGCAGCCCGCCCACGCCATGCACGCGCAGGCGCGCATCGACCACCGCCAGTGGATCGGCGGCGGGCCCCATTTTCGCGGTGCCCGACGGATGGAAGATGGTGGCACCGTACTCGCGGCAGAAATGCAGGATCTCGTCGTCGCTGCGCACCTCGTCGCCCGGCCGGAACTCGCGTTTCATCAGGCCGCGCATCGGTTCGGTCTGCGCCACGCGCCGGGCGTAGCGTACCGCTGCCACGGTGCAGCGCCGGTCCAGCTCGGCCGACAGGTAGTTGGGCTGCATCGACGGCGGCTCATACGGATCGGTCGAGCGGATCCGCACCGTGCCGCGCGACTCGGGCCGCAGCTGGCATACCGAATAGGTGCAGCCGGAGAAGGGATGCACCATGCCGCCGGCCATGTCGGCGGACAGGGTCGAGAAATGGAACTGCGTATCCGGCGTGGCGCTTTCCTGCGGCAAGGCGCGGCAGAACATCGCGCCCTGGTTGATGCCGATCGCCAGCGGCCCCTTGCGCATCAGCAGCCATTCCAGGCCCATGCGCGCCTTGCCCGTCAGCGAGCGCAGCTGGTCGTTGGTGGTGATCGGCTTGGCCACCTCGTAGATCAGCCGCACCTGCAGATGGTCCTGCAGGTTCTCGCCCACGCCCGGCAGGGCATGCACTACCGGTACGCCCAGATCCTGCAGCAACGGCGCCGGGCCGATGCCCGACAGCTGCAGCAACTGCGGCGACTGCAGCGCGCCCGCGCACAGGATCACCTCGCGCCGCGCCCGCAGGATATAGGGCTGGCCATGCTGGGTGTAGCGCACGCCCACGGCACGCTTGCCTTCGAACAGGATCCCGGTGGTGTGGGCATCGGTCTCGACGCGCAGGTTCGTGCGCCCGCGCGCCGGACGCAGGTAGGCCACCGCGGTGGAGCAGCGCCAGCCGTTGCGGGTGGTGAGCTGGTAATAGCCCACGCCCTCCTGGTCGCCACCGTTGAAGTCGGTCTTGCGCGGCAGGCCCAGCGCCTGGCCGGCGCCGATGAAGGCATCGACCAGCGGATGCTGCCGGTCGATCGAGGTCGCGTTCAGCGGGCCGTCGGTGCCGCGCGTGGGGCCGGCGCCAAGGTCGTTGTTCTCGAGCTTGCGGAAGTAGGGCAGACAGTTGTCCCAGCCCCAGCCAGGATTGCCCAGCGTCTCCCAGTGGTCATAGTCCTCGCGCTGGCCGCGCACGTAGATCAGGCCGTTGATGGCGCTGCTGCCGCCCAGCGTGCGGCCGCGCGGCCAGTAGATGCGGCGATTGAGCATGTTGGGATCGGGATCCGTATAGAAGCCCCAATTCACTTTCTTGTGGAACATGGTCTTGCCATAGCCGATCGGGATATGGATCCACGGGTAGCGGTCGGGCGGGCCGGCCTCCAGCAGGCAGACCGAATAGCGGCCGTCTTCGCTGAGCCGGTTGGCCAGCACGCACCCGGCCGAGCCGGCGCCTACCACGATGTAGTCAACGGTTTGCGACATCGTCGCTGTCTCCTTTTTCTGGCCGGCAGGCACGTAGCCACCCGGCTTCGATCTATAATCTGAAACGTTCTGTTCCGGATTTTATTTTTCAAAACCGGAATGGAAAGCTCAATCGCGAGGAGACGCCGGTTGTGAAACAGAACGTGCAATTCCCGTTTCAGAATCGCACTGCAGCAGAGGACGGGACGGTGGAGGACGATGCACGCAGCCTGCGCGTGCTGATGGTGCTGTCCAGCCTGGCCAGGGCACAGCACCCGCAAACGCTGTCCCAGCTTTCGCAGCGGTTGCATGTGCCCAAGGCGACACTGATGCGCCTGCTGGCCGCCATGGAGCGCACCGGCTTCGTGGTCCGCATGCCGGCCGAGCGCGGCTATGTGCCCGGCCCGGGCGCCGCGTCGCTGGCACTGCAGACCCTCAGGAGCCCGCCGATGCTGCGCGAGTGCCGCGCCATCCTGGCCAGGCTGGTGGCGAGCCTGGGCGAGACCTGCAATCTCACCGCGCTCGACGGCGACCGGGTCCTCTATGTGGAGCGCGTCGAGACGCACGAGCCACTGCGCCTGCAGTTGTCGCCCGGCATCCACGTGCCGCTGCACTGCACCGCCAGCGGCAAGCTGTTCCTGTCAGCCATGAACCGGCTGGAACGCCAGCAGATGCTCAGGCGCCTGGACCTGGCCCCGCACACGCCGCGCACGCTGTCCGATGTGCCGGGACTCAATACCGAGCTGGACCGGCTGGGCGCGCGCGGCATCGGCGTGGACCATGAGGAATTCGTGCGCGGCATGTGCGCGGTGGCAGTGCCGGTGCGCGAGTCGGATGGCGAGGGTTCAGGCCGGGTGGTGGCCGCGATTGCCTGTCATGCGCCGACGGCGCGGGCATCGCTTGAGGCGCTGCTGCAGGCGGTGCCGACGCTGCAGGGCGCGGCCAGGGAGATGGCTGCGGTGCTGTGCGGGCACTGAGCCGGGCCGGCTTCCCGCTCAGCGCTTGCGAACGCCAGCCGCCGCCACCGCGCGCGCGGCCAGCAACGGCACCGGCTCGGCCGTGACGGTCTCGCCGGCCCGGCGCATGACGAGCTCGCGAAACAGGCGCGCCGGCGTGCGTGGCGTGAGTTCGCCGTTCCAGACCGCGACCACCGGCTCCACGCGGCTGCCGAGTTCGAAGCGAAGCACTCTCGCCACCTTGGCCAGGGCGAGCTGCGCGGCAATGCGCTCGGGGAACACCGCGAGGAAATGACCCGCCTGCAACAAGCTGGCCGTGGCGGCCACATCGCTGGTGCGGATGCCCAGCGAGGGCGCCGGCGCCCCAAGGGTATGAAACGCCGTGTGCAGCAGGTGAAGCATGCGCGAGCCGGCCACCGGAATGCACCATTGCTGCCCGGACAGTTCCTGCGCCGCCAGCTTGCGGCGCGTGAGCAGCGGATGGTCCAGGCTGGCGACGATCACCACCTTCTGTGCCGGGACTACCGGTGCCGTGCGCAGCGCGGGTAGCGACAGGCGCGGATCGTCATAGGCGAACAGCAGGTCCAGCGAGCCATCCACCAGTTGATCCGCCAGTTCGCCGATGCCGCCTTCGATCACGCTGATCTCCACGCGCGGATGGTCACGGTAGAAGTCGCTCATCGCCCGCGCCAGGAAGGGCTGCACCGACATCGTCCGGAACGCGATGCGCAACGCCCCCTGGCTGCCGGCGCGCACTGCCTGCAGCGATTCGGCGAGCCGTTCGAGCTGCGCCAGCAAGACCGCCGCATGGGCTGCCATCTCCCGTCCGGGCTCGGCCAGGTGCAGGCCGCGGCGGCCGCGCTCGAACAGCGGCATGCCCACGATGTCTTCGATCTCGGCCAGGGTCTTGGACACCGCGGCGGGGCTGACATGAAAGCGCGCGGCGACGGCTGCGGCGGTTGGCATCTCGCTCAGCGCCAGCATGATGCGCAGGTGGCGCAGCTTGAGGCGGCCAAGCAGGGTATGGGCGAAGGCTTCGGCGGGCATGGGGCAGGCGACGATCGGCAGGGCCGGGTGGCTCATTCTATAAGTTAACCATTTGCTCAACAAACAGCGATTTTTATTCGCTTTTGGTATCGGAACCGATCCCATATAGTCGGCGCATCACCTGATTCATTCCAAGCCATCACGAGGCAATCAGACCTCAGGAGGAGACCCATGGAAGCCATGAGCCATTTGCGCTCGATCATGCGCGGCATGCTTGCCGGCGCAGCCTTGCTCGCAGCCACTTGCGCAACTGCCGCACCTGCGTGGCCCGACCGGCCGCTGCGCCTGGTGGTGCCGTTCCCGGCCGGCGGTTCCTACGACATCATCGGCCGCACGCTCGCGCGCAAGCTGGAACAGCGGCTGGGGCAGCCGGTGGTGGTGGAGAACATCGCCGGCGGCGCGACCGTGCCGGGCGTGTCGTCGGTGCTCAAGGAGAAGGCCGACGGCAATACGCTGCTGCTGGCCAGCGACGGCACGCTCAGTATCAATCCGTTCACGATCAAGGGCCTGCGCTATCGCCCCGAGACCGACCTGACGCCGGTGACCATCGTCAGCACCGTGCCGCACTGGATCATCACGCGCGCCGACCGCAAGGAGATGACGCTGGGCGAGCTGAAGACGCATATCCAGCGCAACCCCGGCAAGGTGTCGATCAGCATCAACGTCGTCGCGGGGGCTGCGCACCTCGGCCTGGCCGACTGGAAGCGCCGCAATGGCCTGGATTTCACCATCGTTCCATACCGCGGCTCGCCGCCGGCCATGGCGGACCTGATCGGCGGCCAGACCTATGCGCATGTCGATGTGATCGGCTCTTCGGTCAATTACGTCCAGGATGGCAAGGCCAGGCCCCTGGCCACGCTGCAGGCGGAGCCCGTCACGCAGTTTCCCGGCCTCGAAACGCAGAAGGCGGGCGGCACGGATGCGCTGCAGGTACGCGGCAACCTGGCGCTGGTGGTCAAGGCGGGCACGCCGGCTCCGGTCATCGACCGGCTCTACAAGGAAGTGAAGGCCAGCGTTCAGGAAGCGGACTTTGCCGCGCGCCTGCAGACGCTTGCCTATGAGCCGGTCCTTTCCACCCCCGAGCAGGCCCGCCGCTTCCTGCAGGCGGAAACGATCCGCTACGGCGCCATTGCGCGCGCGGTCGATCTCGAATCCAACTGAACCCTTCACGCTGTCGGAGCCAGTCCATGCGTTTTGTCATTGCCCTGATGCGGCATGAAACCAATACCTTTTCGCCGATTACCACGCCATTGAGCGCGTTCAACCGCGGCAGCACCGCTGGCCCGCTCTACGGCGACGACGCGGTGCGTGCGTGCCAGGGCACCAACAGTGCCGCGGCCGCGTTCATCGACCTGGTACGCCGCCAGGGCGACGAGTTCGTGATGCCCCTGATGGCGAGCGCGGTGCCCAGTGGCATGGTGACCGCACAGGCATTCGAGTCGATGGCGGCCAGCATTGTCGAGGCGGTGCGCGCGGGCTGCGATGCCGTGATGCTGGACCTGCACGGCGCCATGGTGGCCGAGGGCTATCCGGATGCCGAAGGCGAACTGCTGGCACGCATCCGTGCCGCCGCGCCCGAGGTGCCGATCGCGGTATCGCTGGATTTCCACGCCAACTTCAGCGTTGCGCTGGTTGACAATGCGACCGTGATCGCCGGCTACTGCACCTATCCCCACGTGGACGTGTACGAGACCGGCGCACGCGCCGCCCGTACCCTGATGGCGGCGCTGCGAGGCGAGGCCCGCCCGGTCCTGTTGTGGCGCACGCTGCCGATGCTCACCCACATGCTGCGCCAGACCCCGCGCGCGCAACCCATGAAGGACATCATGGAGCGTGCGATGGCGGCCGAGCGCGATGGCGAGGTGCTCAACGCCTCGGTGTTCGGTGGCTTTCCGCTTGCCGATATCCCGCATACCGGACTGGCCGTGGTGATCGTGGCGGATGCCGCCAGGGTCGACGCAGGGCGGCGCCTGCTCGACGAGCTCTGCGGCATGGCGTGGGAACGCCGGGCTGATTTTGTTTTTCCGATCGAGCCGATGGAGGAATCCATCGCGCGCGCCAAGACGCTCACGCAGGGCCCGGTCGTGCTGGTCGACCATGGCGATAACTGCGGCGCAGGCGGGCCGACGGATGAAATGACGGTGCTGGGCGAAGTCCTGCGCCAGGAGCTCGAAGGCGTGGTCGCCGGGCCGTTCTGGGACCCGGGCGCCGTGGCGGAACTGATTGCCGCCGGCGTCGGGCAGTCCGTCACGCTGGATGTGGGCGGCAAGACCGACATGCCCGCGCTGGACCTGAAGGGCCGTCCGCTGCGGCTGAGCGGCCGGGTGCAGTGCATTACCGACGGCAACTACCAGGTCACCGGCCCGATGTTCACAGGCATGAAGCTGAGCCTGGGCCGCACCGTGGTGCTGGATGTCGCCGGCACGCTGGTCGTGATCTGCGAGAAGCCGCAGGAGCCGTTCGATACCGGCGTGTTCACGCACGCAGGCATCGACTTGTCGCGCCGCAGATACATCCTGATCAAGTCGCGCCAGCACTTCCGCGCCGGGTTCGAGCCGATCGCCAGCGAGATCGTGCTGGTGGCCGGCCCCGGAGTCTGCAGCTCTGACTACAGCCAGTTCCCGTTCCGCAACCTGCGCCGGCCGATCTATCCGCTGGAAGCACATACCGTGCTCGAGGCTGCCTGAGCGCATCCGCCGCCGTCAACCGGAGTGACCGTATGACCTATTCGACCCCCTTGCGACGGCTGGCCGCCGCGCTGGCATTGGCCCTGGGTGCCAATGCCGTTCCTGCCAAGGCTGCCCCCGCCAGCGGCGACGCGCCCGTGCGCATCGTCGTCGGCTTCGCGGCCGGTGGCGCGCTGGACATCTTCGCGCGCACGCTTGCTGAAAAGCTGCGTGTTTCGCTCGACACGCCCGTCCTGGTCGAGAACCGCCCCGGCGCATCGGCGCGGCTGGCACTGGAGAACGTCAAACGCGCGCCGCCGGACGGCAAGACGGTGCTGATCTCGCCCGCGCCGCCGTTCACCATCTTTCCGCTGACCTACAAGCGCCTGGCCTATGACCCCGACAAGGACCTGGTTCCGGTCGCCTACCTGGCCGATGTGCCGCTGGTGGCGTCCGCCAGCGTCAACCAGCCCTATCGGACCATGCCGGAATACCTGGCATGGGTGAAGCGCAACCCGGACAAGGGCGGCGTCGGGCTGGTCACGCTCGGCGGCAGCATTCATTTCGGCGTGCTGTCGCTCAGCAAGTCGATTGGCGTGCCGTTGCTGCCCACTGCCTATCGCGGCGCCGTCATGATGCTGACCGATGAGATCGGCGGCACGCTGCCGCTGGGTATCGATGCGGTGGGGGGCCAGATGGAGCTGTACCGGGCGGGCAAGATCCGTTTCCTCGGCGTCACCGGGACCCGCCGGTCGGCACTGCTGCCTGATGTGCCAACGCTGGCGGAGGCGGCCGCGCCGGGTTTCGAGGCGGCGTCCGGCTGGTACTCGGCCTTTGTGCCGGCGGGGACGCCGCCGGCTGCGGTAGCGAGGATCGAGAAGGCGCTGCTCGACGCCATCAAGGATCCCGTGGTGCGCGACAAGATGTCGGCGCTGGGCATGGAGATGAACGGTAAGCCGGGGGATGCCCTGCGCAAGCTCATCCAGGCGCAGCGCACGCAGTGGGGCCCGGTGGTCGCGGCCTCGGGCTTTACGGCCAGCGAATGAGGCCGGCCGTCCAGGCGGGGGTGGCGCGGGTATCGCTTGCTGCCTACCCTGTCTGCACAGGGCTGTGCCGCAACAGCTGCCCGACCCGCTCGCGCAGCATCGGCAGCACTTCGCCCTCAAACCAGGGATGCTGCTTGAACCACGGCTGGTTGCGCGGTGACGGATGCGGCAACGGCACGAAGCCGGGCGCGTAGTCCTTCCATGCCCTGACGGTCTCGGTCAGCGTCGGCTTGCGGCGCGCCCCGAGGAAATGGCGCTGCGCGTACTGGCCGACCAGCAAGGTCAGCTCGATCGACGGCAGTTCCGCCAGCAGCCGGTCGAGCCACAGTGGCGCGCATTCGCGGCGCGGCGGGTTGTCGCCGCTCTTGCCGCGTCCGGGATAGCAGAACCCCATCGGGATGATCGCGAACTGCGATTCGTCGAGGAAGGTGGCGGTATCGACCCCAAGCCACTGCCGCAGGCGCTCGCCGCTTGCATCGTTCCAGGGGATGCCGGTTTCATGCACGCGTATCCCCGGCGCCTGGCCGACGATCAGGATGCGCGCCTCGGCCCCGACGCGCACGATCGGGCGCGGGCCGAGCGGCAGGTGTGGCGCACAGGCGCGGCAAGCCCGTACTTCGGTCAGCAGGGTATCGAGCGAGGAGCGTTGGCTTCCCTCAGGCGTTGGCTTGGATTTCCGCATAGCTCATGCCGTCTGGAAACTCATCCGCTTTGCCTGCGAGATCGACATGGCCGCCACTTGCACATGCGGGGCCAGCTTGGCCTGGGCGGTCTCCAGCGTCCAACGCGTGGACGGGACGGAGATATTGATGGCGCCCACCGGCAGGCCGCGGTGGTCGGTGATTGCTGCTGCGACGGAGATGTCGCCGACCACGGTCTGGTTCATGGCCACGGCATAGCCGCGTTCACCGGCCTCGCGGATCGCCGTCATCAGCTTGTCGGGGTCGGTTTCAGTGAACGGCGTGATGGGGTTCAGTGCGGTCGCCCGCACCACCTCCAGGCGCTGCGCTTCGGGCAGCTTCGACAGGATCGCAATCCCGGACGCGGTGTACACGGCCGGGAGCCGGTACCCGACCCCGAAATCGACGTTGATCAGGTGCTGCCCGGGGAAGCGGGCCAGGAACACGATCTCGTGCCCGTCGAGTTCCTGCAGGTTGGCGGTTTCCCCCAGCGTGCGGCTGATATCGAGCAGGTAGGGCGATGCGCGCTCGACCAGGTCGTTGGAGCGCAGGTAGTTGTACGACAGGCCCAGTGCCTTCGGCGCAAGCCCATACATCGCCGAATCGGGCAGGCGCCGGATGTAGCCCAGCTGTTCCAGGGTGTGCACCAGCCGCTGGGTGGCGCTGCGGTCGAGATCGGCCGCCCGTGCGATCTCCGCCATCGACATCAGGCGGCGGTCCGGGCCGTGGAAGGCTTCCAGCACCTGGAAGGCCTTTTCCACCGAACCGACGAACAGGGACGAACGCTCGCGCCTTGTGCGCAGCCCGTTGCCTTCATTACCTGAATCCACACAACCTCCTGCTCGTCCTTGTCATTGTTTTCATGGCTTACAGTGCGGCCAGCCGCGCGGCATGGTCGTCCGAGAGCGCGGCAGTGTCCAGCCTGGCGGCCTGCGGAACGCCGAGCAGCCGCAGCGTGGTCTCGAATTCTCCACGCAGGATGGCCAGCACTTCCGCCACGCCGCGGGGACCGCGCGCCGCCAGCCCGTAAAGCGGTGCGCGCCCCACCAGCACGCCGCGGGCGCCCATTGCCAGCGCCTTGGCGATGTCGGCGCCGCGGCGCACGCCGCCATCGACGAATACGTGCATCCTGCCCGCCGCCGCGACGATGGCGGGCAGCATCTCGACTGCGCTGGGCGCGCCTTCCAGCTGGCGGCCGCCGTGGTTGCTGACCACGATGCCATCCAGGCCCTGGCGGGCGGCGATTTCCGCGTCGGCCGGCGTAAGGATACCCTTGATGATGACGGGCCCGTGCCAGTGCCGGCGCAGCCAGGCGATGTCGTCCCAGCACAGCGACATGTCCATCTGCCGGCTCAATCCCGCCGCCTGCGCCTTCAGGTCGTTGGCCATCCCGCTGCTGCGGGCCAGGTTGACCAGCTGCGGCGAGCCGCCCTGGCGCAGCATGCGCAGGCACCAGCGCGGATGGGCCGCCAGGTCGGCCAGCAGCCGCGGCGTCCACGGCACCGGCATGCGAAAGCCGTTGCGGATGTCATGGTCGCGCTTGCCGTGCACCATGGTGTCGACGGTCAGCATCAGCGTGCTGAAGCCGGCGGCGCGTGCGCGCGCCATCATGTTTTCGGCGATGGCGCGGTCGCGCTGCACGTAGAGCTGCAGCCACAGGTCGCCGTCAGTGGCGGCGCGCACGTCTTCGATCAGCGAGGTCGATGCCGTCGACATCACGAAGGGCAGGCCCACGGCGTGTGCGGCCCGTGCCAGCGCCTCTTCGGCCTTCGGCCAGTACAGTCCGTTCAGCCCCGTGGGGCCCACCAGCAACGGCAGGCGGTACTTGCGGCCGAAGATCTCCATGCCGGGATCGATCTCCGTGACGTCGCGCAGCACGCGCGGCCGGAACAGCAGTGCCTGGTATGCGGCCAGGTTGCGTGCCAGCGTGCGCCCGTCCTCCGCGCCTCCCTCCAGATAGTCGAAGGCGAAGCGCGACAGCCGGCGCCGCGCCAGGTCCCGATAGTCCTTGATGGCCGGCAGCATGATCGTCGGCGCCTCAGGCGAGGGCGGCCTCGGCTTGCAGCCGCTGCGTCAGTTCGGCACGCAGCTGTGCCTGCAGCCCGGGCGCCGGCGCTACCAGCGGTGCCAGCACCTTCGGCGCGGTCACGCCCACCAGGTCGAGCACGGATTTCAGCGGCCCCGGATTGGTTTCGGAGAAGGCCAGGTCCAGCAACGGAATCAGCTCGCGGTGCAGGCGTACCGCTTCAGCGGTATTGCCGGCCACGCCGAGCTCATAGATGGCACGCCAGGTGCGCGGCAGCACGGAGGCGGTCACGACCACGCCACCCCTGGCACCCGCCGCCATGTGCAGCGGGAACAGGCTGTCCTCGCCGCTGAACACGCTGAAGCTGTCGTCGACACCCGCCACCACCTTGAGGAAGTGGTACATGTCGGTGTTGCAGGCTTTCATGCCGATGATGTTTTCGTGGCGCGACAGCTCGTGCAGCACCTCGGGCGCGATCGCGATCCGCGTGCGGTAGGGGATCTCGTAGATCATGACCGGCACCGGCGAGGCGTCGGCATAGCGCAGGAAGTAGTCGCGGATGCCTTGCTGGGTCGGCGAGGTGTAATAGGGCGTCAGCACCATCAGGGCAGAGGCGCCAACGCCGGCAAAGGCCTTGCCCGCATCTAGCGCATCGTGGAACCCTGGGTCGAGCACGCCGGGAATGACGGGAACCTGGCCAGCCGCTGCTTCGACGCAAAGGGCCGCCATGCGGACGCGCTCCTCGCGCGAGAGGGCACCGTATTCGCCGGTGCCGCCCAGCGGCACCACGCCGGCAACGCCGTTGGCCAGCAGGTAGGCCATCAGCTTGCGCGTGGCGTCCTGGTCGATCCTGTCGTCGGCCGTCACGGGCGTCGGGATGGCGGGGAAGATGCCGCGCAGGTCGGCGGCGGTAAGCTTGTTGTTCATGGATAGGGTTCTCAGCGCCCTGCGCTCTTGCGGCGCAAGCGCTCGGCGCAGGTGATCAGGATGGTAACGAAGACGAACAGGCAGGTAGACACCGCGGCAATCACCGGTGAAAGCTGCAGCGTCACCTCGTCCCAGAACTGCTTGGGCAGGGTGGCGCTCAGTCCGCCAGAGGCAAACAGGGCGATCGTCAGCTCGTCGAACGAGGTGGCGAAGGCGAACAGGAAGGACGAAAACAGGCCGGCGGCGAGGATCGGCAGCGTCACGTAGCGCAGCGTCTGCCAGGGCCTGGCGCCCAGGCTTTGCGCCGCCAGGTCGAGCCGCGTGTCGTAGTTGCGCAGCACCGCCATCATCGTCATGACGACATAGGGCACGGCAATCACGGTGTGGCCGATCATCAGGCCGAGCGAGGTGCCGACCAGCCCGACCCTGGCGAAGAAGTAGAACATCCCCACCGCGATGATCATGCGCGGGATGATGATCGGCGACAGCACGAACGCCAGCAGCAGCGACTTGCCCCGCATCTGCGAGCGCGCCAGCAGGAACGCCACCGGCGTGCCGACCAGCAGCGCCAGCACCGCGGCGCCAAGGCCGACCAGCAGCGAGCGCAGCCCGGCCTGCATCCACAGCGGCGACGCGAGCAAGTCCTGGTAGTGCTGCAGCGTGAAGCCGCGCGGCGGCCAGTTCAGGCCCGACTTGTCGGCGAACGACAGCGGGATCATCAGCAGCGCCGGCACGCTCAGGAACAGCAGTACCATCAGCACGATCGTGCGCAGCGGCAGCGAGTCGCCCGGCTGCGGCTCGCGCCGGCCGCGCGGCACCAGTGCCAGCAGCTTGTCGCTGACCGTTCCCAGTGCGCCCAGCACGCTGTCGCCGAGCCGATGCAGCACGCCATCGTGCGCGGCGGCGGAGCGGGTGCGTTGCTCTGCTCCGCCTGCCATCGACGAGAGCCCGAGCACCTTGTCATACAAGGCGAATACCGCCAGCACGACCAGCAGCAGCAACACCGAGATCGAGCCGGCGAAACCCCAGTTCATGGTCTGCTGCACCTGGTCGATGATCAGCTGGGCGACCATGATCTCTTTGCGTCCGCCCAGCAGCGCGGGCACGATAAAGAAGCCGACGGCGGTGACGAACACCATGATGGCGCCAGCCGCCACGCCCGGCATCGAGAGCGGAAAGTAGACGCGCCAGAACGCCGTGCCAGGCCGTGCCCCAAGCGTAAGCGCCGCGCGCGGGAGGTTGCGGTCGATGTTCTCCATCACCGACAGCATGGTCAGCACCGCCAGCGGCATCAGCGCGTGCACCATCGCCACCAGCACGGCGCCGAGGCTGTATAGCAGGTTGGACGGCGCGTCCTGGATGCCCGCGGCGCTCAGCAACTGGTTGACCACGCCGTTGCGGCCCAGCATCACGATCCAGGCAAAGGCGCGCACCAGGAAGCTGGTCCAGAACGACAGCAGCACCCAGAACAGCCACTTTGCCTTCCTGTCCTTCGACAGCGAGGAGATCAGGTAGGCCACCGGATAGCCGGCGACCACGGAGAGCAGCGTGGTCCAGAGCGAGATCTTCAGCGTGATCAGCATCACGTCGACGTAGACCGACGACGCAAACAGCTGGCGGTACTTGGCCAGCGTGAAGGCACCGTCGCTGTAGACGCTCAGCAGCAGCAGCTGGCCGACCGGGTAGACCAGCAGCACCACGAACAGGAGCACCAGCGGCGCGGCCAGCAAGGCGGGCCGCAGCCAGGGTAGGGGTCGGCGTTGCAGGGCGACGGCGGTCATAGGGAATCCGGGACGGCGACAGCGTCGCTGCGCTGCCAGGTGAGCGTGACTTGCTGCCCGACCGCGTGCCGGGAAGCGCCCATCGAGGTGGGGTAAGACAGCACCACCGGGGCCTGGCCGGCGGCATCGGATTCCACGTACAGCTTGGTCAGGCTGCCGGTGATCATGCTGTCAAGCACTTTGCCGCTGACCGCATTGGCGGCGGTGACGCCGTTGGCCATGGCGATGTTCTGCGGCCGCACCATGACCCGCACCTTGCCCCCGGCGGCCACCGGCGCATTGGTGACCGCGTGGGCGACGGCGCCCCCCTGTGCCAGCGCCACCTCCACGTGGTCGCCGCGCACTTCCGTGACCGTGCCCTCGAACAGGTTCGATTCGCCCAGGAAGTCGGCCACGAACAGCGTGCGCGGGCGGAAGTACAGGTCCGACGGCGTGCCTAGCTGCTCGATCTTGCCGCCGTTCATCAGGCAGATGCGGTCAGACATCGTCATCGCCTCTTCCTGGTCGTGGGTGACATAGACGATGGTCGTGCCCAGCTCGCGGTGGATGCGCTTGATCTCCAGCTGCATGTGGTCGCGCAGCTTCTTGTCCAGGGCGCCCAGCGGTTCATCCATCAGGATGATCGACGGCTTGTAGACCAGGCAGCGGGCCAGCGCGATGCGCTGCTGCTGGCCGCCCGAGAGTTCCTTCGGGAAGCGCGCCGCGACGTGGGGCAGGCGGACCATTTCCAGTGCTTCCAGTGCCTGGCGCCTCGCCGTGGCCGCGTCGACCCGGCGCATCTTCAGCGGGAAGGCGATGTTCTCCGCGATCGTCATGTGCGGGAACAGCGCGTAGTTCTGGAACACCATGCCGATATCGCGCTCGTAGGGGGCGCCATAGGTCACGTCCTTGCCATTGATCAACAGCTGGCCGCCGTCCGGCACGGCCAGCCCGGCGATCAGGCTGAGCAGCGTGGTCTTGCCCGAGCCCGAAGGGCCCAGGAGGGTAAGGAATTCCCCCTCCGCCACTTCAAGGTCGGTCGGGGCCAGCGCGACGAAGTCGCCATAACGCTTGGTCAGCCCGGAAATCTTGAGTTTGAAATTCGGCATCGTGTCGTTGCTGGTGGTGTCTGGAGAAGAGGTTCAGATCACTTGAGGATCCAGCCGTTGAACTTCTCCATCACCGCGGCCTGGTTGTCGAGCCAGTACTTGGCGTTGATCTGCACGCCCGACTTGATGTTGTCGGGGTGGGTCGGGCAGTTCTTCGCGACCTCGGGCTTGATGTACTTGAAGGCATCCGGCTGGGTCACGCCTGCCGGGAAGTACTCCACCAGCGAAGCCATGCGCTTGGGGTCGGACGCGAACTTGATGAATTCGCGGCAGGCTTGCGCATTCGGCGTGCCGGCCAGGATGGACCAGTTGTCCACGCCCCACAGGTTCTGGTTCCAGACGATGCCGACCTGGGCGCCGGAGGCGGCCGCGCTCTGTGCGCGCGACACCCAGGTGGCCACCATGTCGACCTCGCCGGACTTGAGCATCTGCTCTACCTGGGCGCCGGAGTTCCACCACACGTCAACGCTGGCCTTGATCTTCTCCAGGTTGGCGAGGGCCTGGTCGACATTGAGCGGGTAGAGCGCGGAGGTCGCGGTGCCGGCGGCCATCAGCGACTCTTCCAGCGTGTCGAACGGGTGCTTGCGCAGGGCGCGGCGGCCGGGGAAATCCTTGACGTTCCAGAAGTCGGCCCACGACGACGGTGCCTTGCGGCCCTTGAAGGCGTCGGTGCGATAGGCGAGAACCGTGCTGTAGACGTTGGTGCCCACGCCATAGGGCGACATGAAATGCGCCGGAATGGTCTTGACGGTGGCGTCGCCCTCCAGGCCGTGCTTCTCCAGGTAGACCTTGCCGCCCTGCGTCAGCAGCAGGATGGCCGGCTGGCTGATCTTGGCCATGTCCCAGGTGTAGTTCCTGGTCTCGACCATGCTGCGGATCTGCGCCACCGGTTCGGCGTTGGCCTGCACGCCCACGACCTCGATGCCGGTCTTCTCGGTGAACGGCTTGTAGTACACCGCGCTGTAGGCCTTGGTGTAGATGCCGCCGTCGTCGCGCACCACGATGCGCTTGGACTGCGCGCGCGCGTACTGGAGCACGGCGGGCGCGGCAAGCGTGCCAAGGCCGGCAGCGGCGACCTTGAGCGCACGCCGGCGAGAAGAGTTGATGGGGCTGTGGTCGTTCATGCGAGCTCCTTGATTGCCGTTATTGCTGGGAAGGTGGGGACGGCAGCAGCCGGCCGGGGTTGAACAGGTCGCGCGGGTCGAGCATGCGCTTGATGCCGTGCATCATGGCGATCTCGACCGCCGGCTTGAACTGCGCCATTTCCTCGGTCAGGACCTGGCCGATGCCATGTTCCGCGCTGAAGGTGCCGCCCAGTTCGTAGGCCACCTGGTCGATGGCGTGCTTGATGCGGGCGGCCACGGCATCGCGCGCTGGCAGCGCTTGCCACTGCGGGAAAGGCACCAGCGGGATGAAGTGGACGTTGCCATCGCCCAGGTGGGCAACGACGATGATCGGCAAATCCGGCAGGACCGCATGCGCCGCCGCGGTGGCGCGCTCAATGAACTGCGGCACCGCCGAGACCGGCACGGCGCAATCGGTGTTCAGGCCCAGGCCCGCTTTCTTGTTGCCTTCGGAGACGCTATGCCGCACCTGCCACATGGTTTCGCGCTGCGCGCCGCTGGCGGCCACCACGGCATCGTCGACCAGGCCTTCGGCCACACCTTGCTCCAGCACTTCCTGCAGCACCTCGTCGAGCAGCTCGCGCCGGCCGGTGTCGGCAAGTTCCACCAGCACGTGCCAGGGATGGCTGGCAGGCAACGGCGCACGGCGGCCGGGCACGTGATCGAGCACGATCTGCAACTGCACGTGATTGAGCATTTCAAACGCGGACAGGGTGGCGCCACAGCGCTGCTGGAAGCGTCCCAGCATCTCCAGCGCCGCCTGCGGCGTGCGCACCGCCAGCCACGCCATGGCGTGCGCGGTGGGCAGCGGATGCAGCTTGAGCGTGGCGGCGGTGATCACGCCGAGCGTGCCTTCGGAGCCGATGAACAGGTGCTTGAGATCGAGGCCGGTGTTGTTCTTGCGCAAGCGGTACAGGCCGTTCCAGACTTGGCCGTCAGGCAGGACCACTTCAAGGCCGAGCACGTTGTCGCGGGTGTTGCCATAGCGCAGCACGCCGGTGCCGCCCGCATTGGTGGCGATGTTGCCGCCGATCTGGCAGGAGCCTTCGGCGCCCAGGCTCACGGGGTAGAGACGCCCCTGTTCCGCCGCCGCCTGCTGGATCGCGGCCAGCACGCAGCCTGCCTCGACTTCCATCGAGTTGTTGGCCGCATCGATGGCGCGGATGCGCCGCATGCGTGCCAGGCTGATGACGATGGGCGGCGTGCCGTCCGGGGCCGGCACCGCGCCGCCGCACAGGCTGGTATTGCCGCCTTGCGGCAGCACGGGCACGTTGGCCTGGACCGCGGCCTGCACCACCGCGGCGACTTGCGCGGTGGAGGCCGGCAGCACCACGCACAGCGCCGGGCCCTTATAGCGGCCGCGCCAGTCCTCGACGTAGGCGGCTACGTCCGCGGGTTCGGTGAGAACCGCATCGGGTCCCAACAGGTCTTTCAGCTTCAATACAAGTGACATCGCCTTGTGCCCTCGTGCTCGATTGAAGCCATACTAGTCGATTGTCATGAGCATAGGTATAGGTGAAATCCACATATCAGTAATCGCAATGCGATTATTCCGTCGATCGACGGGCAAGGGGCTGCAGACCAGATGTCGGGGGTTCCTTGTGCGAACGGCCTTCCGTGACAGCGGCCCGGCGGCGTGCCGTCCTACAATCTGATCCTGTCCTGACAACGAGGCTCACCATGTTCACCGCCTGTCCCACAGAAAGAAGCCGTGTCATTGCCGATCGCGTCGAGCGCTTTGTCCGCGACGTCGTGATGCCCTATGAGCGCGACGTGCGCTGCGAAGCCCATGGCCCGACGGCCGGGTTGGTCGCCGAGCTTCGCGACCTGGCGCGCGCGGCCGGCGTCATGACGCCACATATCCTGGCCGACGGCTCTCACCTGACCCAGCTCGAAACCGCGGCCGTGCTCAAACGCTCGGGCTTGTCGCCCCTCGGGCCGGTCGCGGTCAACACCATGGCCCCGGACGAGGGGAATATGTTCCTGCTGGGCAAGGTCGCCACGGAGGCACAGCAGCAGCGCTTCCTTGCACCGCTGGTCAGCGGCGACGCCCGCTCCGCATTCTTCATGACCGAACCGGCGGAAGAAGGCGGGGCCGGTTCCGACCCGTCGATGCTCCAGACCACCGCGGTCAGGGACGGCGGCGAATGGGTGATCCGCGGCCGCAAGAAGTTCATCACCGGAGCGGAAGGGGCCAGCGTCGGCATCCTGATGGCGCGCACCGGCGATGGTGAGCGCGCGCAGGCCACCATGTTCCTGGTCGACCTGCCGCATCCGGCGATCCGCATCGAGCGCCTGCTCGACACCATCGACAGTTCCATGCCGGGCGGGCATGCACAGGTCCTGATCGACGGCCTGCGCGTGCCGCAGGACCAGGTGCTGGGCGAGGTGGACGAGGGCTTCCGTTATGCGCAGGTTCGCTTGTCGCCGGCGCGGCTGTCGCATTGCATGCGCTGGTTCGGGGGTGTGGCGCGTGCCGACGAGATCGCGCGAGCCTACGCCACCACGCGCAAGGCTTTCGGCAAGCTGCTGATCGACCACGAGGGCGTGGGCTTCATGCTGGCCGAGAACCTGATCGACCTGCAGCAGGCCGCGCTGATGATCGACTGGTGCGCCGGGGTGCTCGACGGCGGCTCCCTGGGTACCGCGGAGAGTTCGATGGCCAAGGTGGCCGTGTCCGATGCCTTGTTCCGCGTGGCCGACCGCTGCGTGCAGATCCTCGGCGGCATCGGGGTTTCGCGCGACACCATTGTCGAACAGGTCTTCCGTGAAGTGCGTGCGTTTCGCATCTACGACGGCCCGACCGAGGTCCACAAGTGGTCGCTGGCAAAGAAGATCAAGCGCGATACCCTGGCAGCATCGCATCATGGCTGAGCGCCGCCCTGGCGCCGGGCCTGCCTGAGCGGGCCCGCCAGGTGCCATCGCGCCCATCCCCGATCCAGCGCGCCCTGGCCGTGCTGCGCGCGCTGTCCGATCCGGAAGTGCGCCGCATGAGCGACGTGGCGCGCGCCACCGGGCTCGATCCGGCCACGGCTTCGCGCATGCTCGAGCTGCTGGTGCAGGAGGGGTTCGCCACGCGCGACCAGGCGCGCCGCTACGGCATCGGGCCCGAGATCTTCCAGCTGGCAGACGTGGCGCAGCGGCGCGTGGACTTGCGCAAGCTGGCGCGTCCGGCACTGGAACGGCTGGTGGAGGCGTTCGAGGATACCGCCGTGCTGACCGAGGCCAGCCGTGGCGAGGCCGTGTGCACCGACCTGGAACCCGGCACATATGCGATACGGGCGAACTACGTGACGGTCGGCACGCGCCGGCCGCTCGGCGTGGGCGCCGGCAGCCTGGCGGTGCTGGCATGGCTGCCCGCGCCCGAGCGCGCGCGCCGGCTGCAGCAGACCACGCGCAAGCTTGGCAAGCACCCGCGGCTCGATGCGGCGTGCATCGCCGCGGAAATCGAGGCCGCCCGCGCGCGCGGGCATGTGCTGTTTCTCGATTGGGTGGTCGACGGCATGGGCGGCATCGCGGTGCCGATTCTCGACTATGAGGGCCGGCCGATCGGTGCCTTGAGCGTGGCGGCGACGAGTGCGCGCATCCGCTCGCGCGAGGCCGCGCTGGCGCGCAAGCTCAAGCAAGAGGCGCGGCGCATCACCAGCGCCTGGACGCGCACCGTGATACCGCCGCGGGCCGACGCATGCACGGACGGCCGGCGTGCCAGGGGGCGCCAGTCCGGCGGCGGCTGACGCCTACCCTGGCGAGCCTATGACGCCGGCCCGCGCAGCAGGCCGGCCAGCGCGTCAGGTATCTCGACTTCGAAACGCAGCACGGCACTGGCCAGCGCCTTGCCGTAGTTGTCGATCGCGAGGCTGCGCGACACACCGCCGCCGAGCGCGCCCTCCGCGACGAAGTTGAGCACCTGCAGCCCATCCACTTCATGGCGCGTGACCGCGCCCGTGAGCAGCGTGCCGTACAGCGCCTTGAACGCGGGTGCCGTCAGCTGGGCCTTGATATGCGGGTAGAACTCCGGCGCGTAGGCGATGACCGCCGTGTTCGAAGTATTGCCCTTGTCGCCGGAGCGGCTGTGTGCGAGACGTCGCAGTGGTACACGCATGGCGAATCCTCAGAGATAGTGGACCTGGGAGGTGATCAATGCGCGCGGCACCAGCGCCGACCAGACGCCGATGATCTCGCGCGTGCGCTCCTGGTGCGGCACGCGCTTGCCGGTGGAGGCCAGGCCGCAGACCGCCATGCTGTCGATCTCGCGGCCGACCTTGGCGGCTTCTTCGCGCGTGCGGGTGCGCGCGGCGACGCGGACCGCGATTTCGTTGGGCTCGCAGGCAGGCTCGGGCGAGGCCGCGCCGTGCACGGCGTTGACGCCGAGGAAGTCGATGCGCACCTCATCCGCCTGCAACCTTGCCATGGCAAAGCGCGCTTGGAGGATGCGTTTGGCCAGCCTGGCCTTTTCCAGGCAACCCGGTCCCGCGTAGAAGAACATGTCTTCGCCGATATGCCCTTCGGTGCAGCCCAGCGACACCTTGAGCGTATCGGTGCGCGGCTGCCCGCTCACGCCGCTGATGCGCACGCGGTCCGGCCCCACCTGTTCGAGCACCGCGGTCGAGAAGTCGACCACCACGTCCGGCGTGATGTAGCGGCGCGGGTCGTGGACTTCATAGAACATCTGCTCCTTGACCGTCTGCAGGTCGATGCGCCCGCCGCTGCCATCCACCTTGCCGATCACGGCGCTGCCGTCGGCCTCCACCTCGGCGATCGGGAAAGCCAGGTTCCATGGTTCCGGCACATCCTTGTAGCCGGGGTCGCCGAAATATCCCCCCGTCACCTGCGCGCCGCACTCGAGCAGATGGCCGATGGCGCTGCCGCGCGCAAGCCGTGTCACATCGTCCGGCGACCAGCCGAAATGATGGATCATCGGCGCGAGGAACAGCGACGGGTCGGCCACGCGCCCGGTGATCACGATCTGCGCGCCCGCGCGCAACGCGGCGACGATCGGCTCGGCGCCTTCGTATGGTTCGGCGCTGATCAGGGTTTCACGCAGCGAGGAAACCGGTGCGCCGCTTTCCAGCAGGGTGAGATCCAGCTCGCAGATGCTCCCGGTCAGGTCCGTGGTGGTGACCGCGGCGATCCTGACACCGGGCAGGCCCAGTTCCTCGCAGAGCTCGGCCACGCGCCGGGCAGCGCCGAGCGGATGAATCCAGCCCTGGTTGCTGATGATGCGCGTGCCATTGGCGATGCACGGGGGCAGCACTGCGCGCATGCGTTCGTCGAGATAGGTGTCGTAGCCGGCGAAGGCCGGGTCGCGCCGCTTGCGCACCTGCGCGGCAGATACCGTGGCCTCAGCCATGGTCTCGAAGCACAGGTAGTCGAGCTTGCCCAGGCGCGCCGAACGCTCGGCCGGCTCGACGCGGTCGCCCCACCAGCCCGATCCCGAGCCGATGCGAAGGGTGTTGGTCTTGGTCATGGTTGTCCTGTGTCAGGGGTTGGCGCTGCCGGGCGGTGTCATTGCGGCTTGATGCCGGCGGTCTGGATCACGCGCGACCATTTTTCCGTATCGCTCCTGATCTGCGCCGCGAACGCGGCGGAGCCTTCGCCGCCCGGCTCGGCACCAAGCTGTTCGATGCGCTTGCGCACGTCAGGCGTGGCCAGCACCTTGTCCACGGCCTGCTGGAGCTGGCGCACGCGCTCGGGCGGCGTGCCGGCCGGCGCGAGCAGCCCGAACCAGGAATTGACTTCATAGCCCGGCAGCCCCGACTCGCGCACGGTCGGCACGGAAGGCAGCACCGATGCCCGCCTGGCACTGGTGACCGCCAGCGCCGTCACCTTGCCAGCCTGGATCTGGGCGAGCGCGGACGGCAGGTTGTCGAACATCAGGTTGACCTGGCCCGCGAGCAGGTCCGTCATGGCGGGGGCGGCCCCTTTGTACGGCACGTGCTGCATGCTGACGCCCGCCATCATGTTCAGCAACTCGCCTGACAGGTGGGGCGACCCGCCGGTGCTGGTCGAGGCATAGTTGATCTTGCCCGGCTCGCGCCTGGCCAGCGTCACCAGTTCGCCCACCGACCTGGCGTTCAGCGTGCTGTTGACAAGCAGCACGTTGGGGGAATTGGCGACCAGCGTCACGGGCACGAAGTCCCGGGTGCTGTCATACGGCATGCGCGGGTAGATGAACTGGTTGGTCACCTGCGTGCCCAACGTGCCCATCAGTAGCGTATAGCCGTCAGCCGCACTGCGCGCCACGGCCTCGGCGCCGATGTTGCCGCCCGCGCCCGGGCGGTTGTCGACCACGATCTGCTGGCCCAGCGCCTCGCCGGCCTTCTGCGCAACCAGGCGCGCCAGGATGTCAGTGGTGCCGCCGGGCGTGAAGGGCACCACCAGCCGGATCGGACGCGAAGGAAAGGCCTCTGCCGCGCAGGCCGGTGCGGACCAGGCGCACAAGGCAGGCAGGGTGGCGAGCGCCGCAACTACGGCGCGCCGCTGGCGGGAATGACGCTGCATCGGGTTGTCTCCTGGGCGCGAGGCGGTGCGCGCGCATCTGGTTTCGTCGAGGGAAACTCTGTGTGGGAGATCTTAGGGAGCGGTACGAAACAGCGTCAAACGAATGCCGCATATTTTCACTGGATGAAAATTTCAGGCGGTTTCAGGCGGTTTCAGGCGGACCAGCTCCGTGGGCGCGTGGCTATGGAGCGCTGAACATGAAGCTTCGACCTGCTGCCGGAAGATGCGCCATGGTGGCAGGCGGATGCCGTCATCTGCAAGAGTGACCAGCGCAGCAAGCTTGTGTCGTCCATCGCCATGCTGGCCCGGGAGACCTGCGACTTCGGGCAGATGTTCCAGACCAGGTGATCGGCCGGCCTGCGTTCGGCCTGGCCGTATGGCCCGTTCGATAAATCCGGATTGCCCTCCGGTGCCGCTATCCCCCACTCTAGCCCTGTTTGATAAACCGACCGGCGCGACACGATAAGCGCGCCGGCGACATGGAGACGGTGCTATGTGCGTTCAAGCAAGCAGGGCCATGCTGGCCGGTATGAAGTGGGTCACGGGCGGGGCGCTCGGCCTGGCGTTTTCCGCGGGGGCGTTGGCAGCGGATGCCTATCCGTCCAAGCCGATTACGCTGGTGGTGCCGTTCTCGGCCGGAGGCCCGACCGATGTGGTGTCCCGGGCGCTTGGGCAGGCCATGTCGAAGGATCTGGGGCAGGGCGTTGTCGTGGAAAACAAGCTCGGCGCCGGCGGCACCGTGGCTGCCGCATTTGTGGCGCGGGCGCAGCGCGACGGCTACACCATCCTGATCCACCACAACGGCATGGCGACGGCGCCGGCGCTGTACAAGAAGCTCTCCTTCAGCCCTTTGAAGGACTTCGAGTACATCGGGCAGGTGGCGGATGTGCCGATGACGCTGCTGGGCCGCAAGGACCTGCCGCCGGCCAACGCGGCCGAGCTGATCAAGTACGTGCAGCAGAACAAGGAGAAGGTCTCGCTGGCCAATGCCGGCCTTGGCGCGGTTTCGCAGCTTTGCGGCCTGCTGTTCGAGGAGGCAGTCAAAGTCAAGATGACCTCCATTCCCTACCAGGGCACCGGCCCCGCGCTGACGGCATTGCTGGGCGGGCAGGTGGACCTGCTGTGCGACCAGACCACCTCGACGCTGCCGCATATCAACGCCAACCGGGTCAAGCTGTATGGCGTGACGACACCGAGCCGCATCAAGGCGCTGCCCAATGCGCCGACGTTGCAGGAAGGCGGCCTGAAGGGCTTCTCGATGAAGGTCTGGCACGGGATCTATGCGCCCAAGGGCACGCCGCCCGAGGTCACTGCCAGGCTGACCAAGGCGCTGCAGCAGGCACTGAAGGATCCTGCCGTGGCCAAGCGGCTTGACGACCTGGGTGCGGAGGTTGTTCCGGTAGACAAGCAGACGCCGGAAGGGCTGCGCACCTGGCTCCAGGCGGAAAGCGACAAGTGGCAGCCGTTGCTGAAGACGATGAAGGTGGAGGCCGACTGACATCCTGCAGGCGGCAAGCGCGGCAGCGCTTGCGTTCCGTTGGACCCTGAATGTACGCCGCGTGGCGATGGCTGCGCGGCGTACTTGCGTTTACGCGGCGCCCGCTGAGCAAGCTTCGGGTTAACACCGCAGTAGAAGCCCCAGGCATGCCGGCCCTTGATAGCAGCAGCGGAATTTTCTATTTCACCGTCGCCACGGTTGCTCGCTACCATCGTCTCAAAGGGTGTTGACGCGCAATGCGCCACCCAACCAAAACTATCTAACTGGAAGAGACATGAAACGCTTGCTTGCCCAAGTGGGGATCGGTGCGCTCATTTCGTTCAGCGCGCACGCCCAGGCTGCTTACCCTGACCATCCCGTCCGCCTGGTCGTAGGCTTCGCCGCCGGCGGCAGCACCGACGTGGTGGCGCGCATCGTGGCGAACAAGCTCGGCGCCTTGCTCGGGCAGCCGCTCGTGGTGGAAAACAAGGCGGGTGCCGGCGGCACCATTGCGACCGATGTGGTGGCCAAGAGTCCGGCGGATGGCTACACGCTGTTGTTCGGCACCAGTTCCCACGCCATCAACGCCACGCTTTACAAGAAGCTGCCGTATGACCCCGTCAATGCGCTGGTGCCGGTATCTGTGGTCGCGGGGGTGCCGATGGTGCTGGCGGTCAATCCTTCGGTAAAGGCGAACACGGCGAAGGAACTGGTCGAGGACATCAAGAAGAATCCTGGCAAGTACAGCTACGGTTCGGCAGGGAAGGGTAGCGCCGTCCATATGGCGGTCGAGTTGCTGCAATTCCAGGAGCACCTGAAGCTCACCCACGTTCCGTTCCGTGGCGCCAGCCAGGCGATCCAGTCGGTGATTTCCGGCGACGTCCAGCTCATCACCGATGCCGTGTCGACGGCTGCGCCCATGATCCAGTCCGGCCGCCTGAAGGCGCTCGCGGTCACGACTGCCACGCGTTCCAGCGTGCTGCCGGACGTGCCGACGATGAAGGAAGCGGGCTACGCCAATTATGAAACGTCGCTGTGGAATATGGTGATGGTGCCAAAGGGCACGCCGGCCCCGGTCATTGAAAAGCTGAGCGCTGCCTTGCAGACGGCTGTCAAGGACCCGGAGGTGCGTCAGCGCATGGAAAAGATCGGCGTGCAGCCCATCGTCGATTCCACCCCGGACAAGGCGGGCAAGTTTGTCCAGGCTGAGACGCGCCGGTGGGCCGAGGTCATCAAGGCCGCCAACATCGAACTGGACTGAACTGCCGCTGGCACCGTATCAGGCGCTGATCCAGGATGCACCGGGCCATGCGCCGTCGAGCACCAGCCGCTTCATCAATGCCACCAGCTCGGCGGAGACGAAGCTGGCTGCGGGTGTCAGCCTGCGGGTGGCCGCGTGCGCCAGCACGATGCGGCGCGACAGGTTGGGCGACACGATGGGTGCGCCGGCAAGGATGCCTTCCTCCATCTCCTCAGACACGGCGGAGCTGGGGAGCACGGTGTGGCCGAAGCCCTTGGCAACCAGGTTTTTCTGAACGGCCAGGGAGTTGGTCTCGACGGCGATCGTGGGGCTGAAGCCGGCGACCGCGCAGGCATGCTCGACCACGCTGCGCAGCCCGTGCGGGGCGTTAGGCAGGATCAGCGGCAGGTCGCGGAAGCTCTCGACGGTTTGTTCCTCGCCTGGCGCAAGCGTGCCAGCGGGTCCCACCAGGTAGAGCTGTTCATCGAGCAGTGCTTCGGCGTGCAGGCCGGGAGAACTCTTGGTGTCGTAGAGCAGGGCGACCTCCACGTCGCCAGCCTCGAGCCACTGCAGCAGGTTCCCCGCGTAGCCGACGTTGAGACGTACCACCAGTTGCGGATGCCTGGCCTTCACCGTGGCAACCAGCTCCGCTGCCAGCAGTTCGCAAGTGCTTGGGAGTAGCCCGATGACCGCAGTGCCTGAAATCGCGCCAGACGCCGGCTTGATCTCCGCCTTGGCCCGATCGAGTTCCTGCAGCGCCCTGCGGCCGTATTCGACCAGCGTGCGGCCGGCGTCGGTCAGGACCATGCCATGGCGCTCGCGTTCGAAAAGTTCGACGCCGAGTTCCTCCTCGAGCAGGCGCACGTGCCGGGAAACCGCCGGCTGCACGATGCGCAGGAGTTCGGCCGCCTTGGTGGCGCTGCCGGTCTCGGCGATGGCTAACAGGGCGCGAAGCTGCTTGATGTCCATATCTGTAGAGGCCCCGGCCGGCATTCAACTTCGTGATTGCAGGCATCAATTAATTGTATTTCATGGTTCCAGCTAGTCAACTCTATGATAGCAAACGTTGTCCCCCGCTTTCCCCCTTTCATAACTTGCGCACCATGACGACAAACAACTCAGAGTCTCTTGCCTGGCAAGAGGACATCTTTCAGGTCCTTAAAAAGAACGGCATCCGCCAGGTGGCCTACGTGCCCGACGCCGGCCACTCGCATGTCATCCGACGCGCCAAGGCCGACCCCGAAATCCGCGACGTGGTGCTCACCACCGAAGAAGAAGGCGTGGGCGTCGTCAGCGGCGCCTGGCTGGGCGGCGAACGCGCTGTGCTGCTGATGCAGAGCAGCGGCGTCGGCAACTGCGTGAACATGTTCTCGCTGCTGGAGAGCTGCAAGTTCCCGTTCTTCACCCTGGTGACCATGCGCGGCGAGTACGCCGAGTTCAATCCCTGGCAGAACCCGATGGGCCTGGCCACCCAGCGCGCGCTGGAGTTGATGGGCATCACGGTCTATCGCGTGAACTCGCCGGAAGAAGCCGCCGAGCTGGTCGACGCCGGTCTGGTTTCCGCCTTCGATGCTGGCAACCGCGTTGCCGTTCTCCTGTCCCAGAGCCTTATCGGCCGTAAAAAGTGGATGCGCTGATCCTATGACTACCTCTACCTCCAAGCCCGGCATCGACCGCCGCAAGTTCGTTGCCGAACTGCTGAAGCAATTTCCCGACGCGCTCCTGGTATCGGGCCTCGGTTCGCCTTCGTACGACGTGTTTGCCGCTGGCGACCGTCCCGGCAATTTCTATCTGTGGGGCGCGATGGGCGCTTCCACCTCGCTGGCGCTCGGCCTTGCCATCGCACAACCTGAGAAGACCGTGATCGCCATCACCGGCGACGGCGAGCAGCTGATGGGCATCGGCAGCCTGGCCACCGCGGCGGCGCAACAGCAGAAGAACCTGAACATCGTGATTCTCGATAACGGCCACTTCGGCGAGACCGGCATGCAGCAGAGCCACACCAGCCTGGGGACCAACCTGGCCCAGGTGGCGAAGGCGGTCGGCGTGCCGACGACGCTCGAGATCTCCGATATCGATGAGCTGGGCAAGCTCGCGCAAGCCATCAGGCAGGCAGACGGCATGACCGTGGCGCAGGTCTACATCTCGACCGACGAGCCGCAGCGGGCCCTGCCGCCGCGCGACGGCACCTTCGTCAAGAACCGCTTCCGCGAGCATCTCGGCTTCGCACCGTTCTGATCTGCCAACACCAACACGGACAGCATCGCGCCATGAAGCAGTATCAAATGTTCATCGACGGCACCTTCGTCAATGCAAGCGACGGTCGCTGGTTTGAAACCCGGAATCCCTTTACCGGCAAGACCTGGGCCGAAGTGGCCCGCGGCACCGCAGCGGATATCGACCGCGCCGTGCAGGCGGCCGACCAGGCGTTCCGCTCGGGCCCCTGGTCGGAGATGACTGCGACGCAACGTGGCTCCTTGCTGCGCAAGCTCGGTGACCTGATCGCAAGGGACGCCGAGCGGCTGGCCGAGTTCGAGGTGCAGGACAACGGCAAGCTGCTGGCGGAGATGGGCGCGCAGCTCAAGTACCTGCCGCAGTGGTTCTATTACTTCGGCGGGCTGGCCGACAAGATCGAAGGCACGGTCATTCCGCTCGACAAGAAGGGCTACTTCAACTACACCCGGCGCGAACCGCTGGGGGTGGTGGCCGCCATCACGCCGTGGAACTCGCCGCTGATGCTGCTGGCGTGGAAGATCGCGCCGGCTCTCGCGGCGGGATGTACCGTGGTGGTGAAACCGTCGGAGTTCACCTCGGTGTCGGCGCTCGAGCTTGCGCTGCTGTTCGAGGAAGCCGGCTTTCCCGCGGGCGTATTCAACGTCGTGACCGGGTTTGGCGCCGAGGTGGGCTCGCCGCTGGTGACGCATCCGCTGGTCAAGAAGGTGACCTTCACCGGTTCGGACGCCACCGGGCGCGTGATCAACCAGCAGTGTGCGGCGCAGTTCAAGCACGTGAGCCTGGAGCTCGGCGGCAAGTCGCCGAACATCGTTTTCAACGATGCCAACCTGGATGACGCCGTCAACGGCGCCGTCTCCGGCATCTTCGCCGCGAGCGGCCAGACCTGTATCGCCGGTTCACGGCTGCTGCTGCAGGAAGACATCCACGATGTCTTTGTCGAAAAGCTGCTGGCACTGGCCGGCACGGCAAAGCTCGGCAACCCGATGAATGCCTCCACGCAGGTGGGGCCCGTCACGACGCCCGCGCAGTATGAAAAGGTGCTGTCGTATATCCAGATCGCGCAGGAGGAAGGGGCGCAGCTGCTGCTCGGCGGCAAGCCGGCGTCCTGCGGAGACGGATGGTTTGTCGAGCCGACCATCTTTGCCGGGGTCTCGCCCAAGATGCGCATCGCGCAGGAGGAGGTGTTCGGACCGGTGCTGTCCATCCTGAAGTTCAGGGACGAAGCCGAAGCCATCGCGATTGCCAATGACAGTTGCTATGGGCTTGGCGCCGGGGTCTGGACCTCGGATATCGGCCGCGCCTTCCGCATGTCGGAGAAGATCCAGGCCGGCACGGTATGGGTCAACACCTATCGCGCCGTCAGCTTCATGTCGCCGTTCGGCGGCTACAAGGACTCGGGCCTCGGCCGGGAAAACGGTATTGCCGCGATCGAGTCGTACCTGCAGACCAAGAGTGTGTGGATCAACACCGGGGCTGCCACGGGCAATCCGTTCACGATCCGCTGATTGTGTCTTGCCGAAGGCTGTGGCGGGGGAGCAAACCGGTAGCGGTTTGAAACGCATTATGACAGCGCGTTGTCAGGGCTCCCGCCCGCTGCCTGCGCCACCTCGATCAGTTCATCGATCAACGCCTTCGCGCACCCCGGCAGCCCTTCCAGTTCCCGCACGATCACCGCCCGCTCCCGGATCGCCCACGGTTCGTGCAGCTCGATGATCTCGATTTTCATCGTCTGCCGGTGGCGCAACGCGGCCGATAACGGCACCACGCCAATGCCGACGCCTGCCTCGATCATCCGGCACATCGCTTCAAAGCTGCGGATCTGGATGCGGATCTGCAGCTTGCGCCGCTGGTCGCGGACCAGCTCGGTAAGAAAGGCATGCAGGGTGCTGCCTTCATGCAGGCTGACATGCTCGTAGTCGAGCGTGTCTTCAAAAGCGAGGTTCGGCTTCTGCGTCAGCGGATGGCCGACCGGTGTGGCCAGGACCAGCTTGTCGGTACTGAAATGGATGACCTCCAGACCTTCCGAGGTCACCGGTCCGGAGATGATGCCAAGGTCCGCGCTGCCGTCCAGCACGCCGCGGATGATATCCCGCGTCAGGCGTTCCTGCAGGTCGACGGTGACGGCGGGGCGCTCTGACATAAAGCGCGCCAGCACCTCCGGCATGAACTCCGTCACCGCAGTGGTGTTCGCGAAGATGCGGATATGACCGACCGAGTCCTTGGCGTATTCCTCGAACTCGCTCTTGACATGCTCGAACTGGCGCTCGATCACCCGGGTATGCCGCAGCAGGCGCTCGCCGGCAGGGGTCAGGGCAAGGCCCTTGCTTTCCCGATAGAAGAGACGGGTGCCTAGCTGGTCCTCCAGTGCCTTGAGCCGCGCGCTCGCTGCGGCGGGCGAGAGAAATGCCTTGCGCGCCCCACGCGACAGGTTTTCCTCCTCGGCGATGCGTGCAAACAGCCTCAGGTCGGCAAAGTCAAAATGCATAAGTGCTCCTTCCGCTGAACTTTACCAAGGCGTCAGATATGTCGCAAACCAGCAAGTCTTCAGTGTTTTCGGCGCAGACGAACGGCTGCTTCGAGAAAACGAGATTTACCCAAGCCTGCGTCGCTGCGAGACTTGCTCAGAGGCGAATTGCATCGCCGACAGAATTCCCGTCGTTCGTTGCCGCCATGGCAGTTCGACCGCAATCTTCCCCGAAAAGGCTGCTATGCGTCCCCTCGATGGCATTACCGTGGTTTCCCTGGAGCATGCAATCGCTGCGCCGTTCTGTACCCGCCAGCTCGCCGACCTGGGCGCGCGCGTGATCAAGGTCGAGCGGCCCAGGGTCGGCGACTTTGCCCGCGGCTATGACGAGCGGGTGGATGGCATGTCATCGCACTTCGCCTGGACCAACCGCTCCAAGGAAAGCCTGGCGCTGGACCTGAAACACCAGGAAGCGCCGGCCATCCTGCAGAAGATCCTCGACAAGGCGGACGTGCTGGTGCAGAACCTGGCACCGGGCGCCGCCGACCGGCTGGGCCTGTCCTACGAAGCGCTGTCGCAGCGCTACCCGGGCATCGTCGTCTGCGATATCTCCGGCTATGGCAACGACGGCCCCTACCGGGACAAGAAGGCCTATGACCTGCTGATCCAGGCGGAGTCCGGCTTCGTCTCCATCACCGGCACGCCGGAGAGCCCGTCCAAGGCAGGCTGCTCGATCGCGGATATTGCCGCCGGCATGTATGCGTACACCAATATCCTGGCGGCGCTGCTGCAGCGCGGCAAGACGGGCAAGGGCGCCCATATCGACGTATCGATGCTGGAAAGCATGGTCGAGTGGATGAGCTACCCCCTTTACTACGCCTTCGACGGCGCCACGCCGCCGCCGCGCGCCGGCGCCTCGCACGCGACCATCTTCCCCTATGGCCCGTTCACGGCCGGCGACGGCAAGACCATCATCCTCGGCCTGCAGAACGAGCGCGAGTGGGAGGCCTTCTGCCGGGTCGTGCTGGAACGGCCGGAGCTCGCCACCGACGCGCGCTTCGTCACCAACTCCCTGCGCGCCAGGAGCCGCGAGGCGCTGACGCAGATCATCACCGACGTCTTCTCCGCACTGACCATCGACCAGGTGGTCGAACGCCTGGAGCGCGCCCAGATCGCCAACGCCCGCATGAACGATATGCGCGATGTCTGGAACCACCCGCAGCTCAAGGCACGCGAGCGGTGGACGTCGGTCAGCTCACCCGTGGGCGTGATTCCCGCACTGTTGCCGCCCGGCCTGCCGAATGCCTTCGAGCCGCGCATGGACGCGATCCCGGCCCTGGGCGAACACAGCGAAGGCCTCCTGCGCGAACTCGGCTACACCGCCGACGACGTGTCGCGCCTGCGTACCGAAGGCGCCATCTGATCCCCCGGCCGGACCGCGGCCGTTCCTGTTCCGCCTCTTCGCGGTCACCTGAGGGCCGGAGGAGGCGCTCGCCCATGCTCCCATGACCACCACCGCCATCGCCCGTTCCTGCCTCTTCGTTCCCGCCAACCGGCCGGAGCGCTTTGCCAAGGCCCACGCAGCGGGCGCCGATCGCGTCATCCTGGACCTGGAGGATGCCGTGTCCGAGAGTGACAAGGACCGCGCCAGGCAACTGCTGGCGGACTACCTGGACGCCGGCGGCACCGGCCTGGTCCGCATCAACGCCACGCAGACGCGCTGGTTCGAGGATGACGTGCGCGCCTGCCTCCGTGATCGCGCGTGCTGCGGACCTGCTGAAGCAGGCCGGTTGAGGCACCGAACACTGCATTCGGAAATGCGGCAGGCCCCCAATGCTTTCTGTCGAAGCGAATGGCTCGTTCCGAACTTTCGAATTGGAAGCAGCGGCGGCACCGTGCATAGTGGACGTCAGGCAATCAGACCACAGAGAGACGTGATGGACGTTGTGAAGTTGAAGGAATGGGTTGGGAAGACGACCGAAAGCCAGGACGAGGTGACAGCGTTTCCCGTCAAGGCACTCGCGGCGACGCTCGACTACGATGCCCCGGCGCCCGTACGCGGCGATGCCATTGCACCGCTCTGGCACTGGCTCTATTTCCTGCCGCTGCACCGGCAATCCGAGATCGGTTCCGATGGCCACGCCAGCCGCGGCGGCTTCCTGCCGCCAGTGCCGCTGCCGCGCCGCATGTGGGCTGGCGGCCGTCTGTGGTTCCACCAGCCGCTGCGTATCGGCGATGCCGCCTCCAAGGTGTCGCGCATCCTCGATGTCAGTGCCAAATCCGGACGCAGCGGCTCGCTCGCCTTTGTGACGGTCGAGCACCAGTACTACGGCGGCAACGGACTCGCGGTTACCGAAGAACACGACATCGTCTACCGCGAGAACGCATCGCCGAACGCGCCCACACCGGAACCGGTGCCGGCGCCGACGGGCGAAGAATGGGTGCACGAGGTGGCGACCGACCCGGTGCTGCTGTTCCGCTTTTCCGCGCTGACCTTCAACGGCCATCGCATCCATTACGACAAGCAGTACGTGACCGGGGTCGAGCACTACCCGGACCTGATCGTCCACGGTCCGCTGCAGGCGATGCTGCTGCTCGAACTGGTGCGCAAGAACCTGCCGGATGCAGTGGTCAAGAGCTTCTCGTTCCGAGGCGTGCGGCCGACCTTCGTGCCCCAGCGCATTTTTGTCTGTGGCAAGCGCAGCGAGGACGGCAAGACCGTCGAGCTGTGGATCCGCCATGAAGACGGCGCCCTCGCGATGAGCGCGACGGCTGAACTGAACTAACCCCAAAAGTTGTTGGAGACAAGGCTGTGCAGAACAGAATCGATGAATACCAGGAAATCCGTGAAGCCGTGCGCGACCTGTGCGGCCAGTTCTCGTCGGAGTACTTCCGAAAGGTTGACGAAGTGCGGGGCTATCCCGAGGAATTCGTTAACGCGCTGACCCAGGCCGGCTGGTTGGCCGCGCTGATCCCGGAGGAGTATGGCGGCTCGGGCCTGGGCCTGACCCAGGCGTCCGTCATCATGGAAGAAATCAATCGTGCCGGCGGCAACTCTGGCGCCTGCCACGGCCAGATGTACAACATGGGCACGCTGCTGCGCCACGGTTCCACCGAACAGAAGAAGCTGTACCTGCCCAAGATCGCCAGCGGCGAACTGCGCCTGCAATCGATGGCGGTGACCGAGCCGACCACCGGCACTGACACTACCAAAATCAAGACCACTGCCGTGCGCAAGGGCGACAAGTATGTCGTGAACGGCCAGAAGGTGTGGATCTCGCGCGTCCAGCATTCGGACCTGATGATCCTGCTGGCCCGCACCACGCCGCTGGCCGAGTGCAAGAAGAAGTCCGAAGGCATGTCGATCTTCCTGGTGGACCTGCGCGAGGCCATCGGCAAGGGGCTGACGGTGCAGCCCATCATCAACATGGTCAACCACGAGACCAATGAGCTGTTCTTCGACAACCTGGAGATTCCGGCGGAGAACCTGATCGGCGAGGAAGGCAAGGGCTTCAAATACATCCTGGATGGCCTCAACGCCGAACGCACCCTGATCGCCGCCGAGTGCATCGGCGACGGCTACTGGTTTATCGACAAGGTGACCAAGTACGTCAACGAGCGCATCGTCTTCGGCCGGCCGATCGGCCAGAACCAGGGCGTGCAGTTCCCTATCGCCAGGGCCTTCGTCAACGTGGAAGCGGCCAACCTGATGCGGTTCAAGGCCGCGAAGCTGTTCGACGCGCACCAGCCCTGCGGCGCCGAAGCCAATATGGCGAAGCTGCTGGCCGCGGACGCGTCGTGGGAAGCGGCCAACGCCTGCCTGCAATATCACGGCGGCTTTGGCTTCGCGGCGGAGTACGACGTCGAGCGCAAGTTCCGCGAGACCCGGCTCTACCAGGTGGCGCCGATTTCGACCAACCTGATTCTTTCCTACGTCGGCGAGCATATCCTGGGGATGCCGCGGTCGTTCTGAGGGTTTGCTTCAGTGGCCTCTGGCCTCTCATGACCCCTCACGGAGTCCGCATTACCGATTGTGTGCTCCCTTTCCCGCTTGCGGGAGAGCGGTGGGTGAGGGCCAGGGATGGCACGAAGTCGAGTTCCAGGGGCCGCGTTGCCTGGTGTAGACCGCGTCTCGCAGGGTAGATTTGGCGCAAGGTGCGCGGATTGCGCAGGCAGCTGTACAACCGTTGCCTCTATGAGTGGCGGCGGCGCGCCAGTTGCACGCCTGGAACGACATTTGCGTGGGATTTTTTTACCCGCCGGCAGATGGCGGGCCCTGAACAGCCGCCGCGGACATTGCATCTGCCATGGCCCGTGCCGGATGACCGCGGCTGTCATGGAGACGACCATGCCAAGGGCATCGAGCATAGCCCAAGCCAGGGCAGACAAGAGAGCAGGCAAGTCGCCGACCACCCAGGCCGGCCATTTCGTTCGTGACGAGATTGAAGCCGTGCGCAAGGGTAAGCACGGCGTGCGCTCGGCCAAGCAGGCCATAGCGATCGGCTTATCGGAGGCGCGCCGCGCCGGCGTCGATGTGCCGCCGAAGAAGGGCGCGACCAAGGCGGAAACCAAGTCCGCCGCCGCCAAGGCTGCGCCGCGCCGCGCGAGTTCAGAAAGCACGGCCAAGCGCTCCGAGGCAGCGCTCAAGGCACTCAAGCGCGAGAGCACCGCCGGCGCTTCTCCCAAGGCGCTGTCCGCCCAGGCCAAGAGCGCGGCAAGCAAGCGCACCGCGACCGATCGCTCGGCTGCGGCGAAGAAGGCGGCGAGCACCAAGGGTGCTGCCGGTCGCTCCGAAGCGGCCCGCAAGGCCGCTCGCACGCGTGCGGCAAAGAAGGAGTCAGCGCGTTAGCCAACCAGCGTACCGCTGTCGGCAAGCTGCGCGCCTGGCACGCGGCGCTCTCCGGCGTTCACCGCACTGAACCGACACGGAGGTAAGCCACCCACTCTCACTGTGCGGTCGAGCAGCGAGTAGGTCTCTTCGGCCAGGGGCTGGCGTAGAATCTGCCAGTGCGCCCTCGGAGCGCGGAACGCCGGGGACACCGGCTTCGATCATGGCGCGTTTGGCGCTGACCTTGTCGCCTACGCGCCGGATCGAAGCCGCCGTAGGCCCGATGCATACCAACCCGTCCCTTCCAACGGCTTCGGCAAAATCGGGGCGCTCTCGGACAAGAACCCATACCCGGGATGCGATGGTCTTTCACGTCGTGTGTCCGAGGCTTCCCCCGCGGAATAAGCTTCTTCGCCCCCCTGAATTGAGAGCCACAGATGCAATTGCCCCGCAAGCTGTTTCCCATGGCCGCCCTGCTGGCCTCACTTGCTGCCGTCGGCCAGGCGTCCGCGGCGCCCTACCCGGATCATCCTGTCGAACTCGTGGTGCCAAGCACGGCTGGCGGTGGTACCGACACGGTTGCGCGGGCCTTCAGCGAAGCCATGCGAAAGTATCTGCCGCAGCCGCTGACCGTGGTGAACAAGCCGGGTGCCAGCGGCGCAATCGGCATGACGGAAGTGGCCCGCGCCAAGCCCGATGGCTACAAGCTTGGCATCATCATCGCCGAAGCCGTGATCGTCCCGCATCTCGGGCCGACCACCCTCGACGCCGCCGCGCTGGTGCCGATCGCGCGCCTGAATGCCGATCCGTCCGCGATCACGGTCAAGGCCGACTCGCGCTGGAGCACCATCGAGGCGTTCCTGGAATTCGCCAAGGCGCACCCGGGGGAGGTGCAGGTCGGGAACTCCGGCCCGGGCTCGATCTGGCACCTGGCGGCGACGGCGCTGGAGGACAAGGCGCACGTCAGGTTCAATCATGTGCCGTTCTCCGGTGCGGCGCCGGCCCTGGTGGCGTTGATGGGCGGGCATATCGACGCGGTGGCCGTCAGTCCCGCCGAAGTATCGGCCTATGTGGCCGCAGGCAAGGTGAAGACGCTCGCGGTGATGGCCGGACAGCGGGTCAGGGGCTTCGAGAACGTTCCGACGCTGCGTGAGCGCGGTATCGATCTCTCGATCGGCACATGGCGCGGACTGGCCGCGCCCAAAGGCACGCCATCTGAAGTGCTCGAAACCCTTGCGGCCGCCAGCCGCAAGGCGGTGGCGGATCCTGTCTTCGTGGCGGCGCTGGGCCGGCAGAACCTTGGGATTGCCTATGCCGACGCCGTGACCTTCAAGGCGATGATCGCGGCAGACAACGCGGTGATGAAGGCACTGGTTGCCAGGACCAACCTGCGCAAGTGAGGCAGCGCGTCCGCATCAGGCGGCTGCCCGGGCGGCGAAGGCCGCGAGGTCGAAGCGCGCGGCGGGCTGCCGCCCGGCGAGCGCGTCCAGCAGGTTGCGCGTGGCGAGTTCGGCCATGGCGCGCCGGGTCTCATGCGTGGCCGAGCCGATATGGGGCAGGGCCGTCACCCTGGGATGGCTGCGCAGCGGTGAATCCTGCGGCAGGGGCTCGGTGGCGAAGACGTCCAGCCCGGCGGCGCGCAGGTGGCCGCTGTCGAGCGCCGCAAGCAGCGCGTCTTCCTGCACGATCTGGCCGCGCGCGCCGTTGACGAAGATGGCGCCCGGCCTCATCAGCGCGAACTCGCGGCGGCCCATCAGGCCGCGCGTGCTGTCGGTCAGGGGCAGCGTGACGGCGACGATATCGGCGCGCCGCAAGGCATTGTCGAGTTCCGCCCGGGCTGCGCGTCCCGCCAGGTCGGGCGGTTCCGCTGCGGTCTCGTTGACATAGAGCACCTCCATGCCGAAGCCGAGCGCCGCGCGGCGTGCCACGGCCTGGCCGATGCGCCCGAAGCCGAGGATCGCCAGGGTCTTGCCGTGCACGTCCCAGCCGAACAGGTTTTCACCGATATTGGCAGTCCAGCGGCCTTCGCTCACGTGGGCCGCCAGTTCGACCAGCCGACGGCTCGCGGCCATGATGAGCGCGAAGACGGTGTCGGCGGTGGTCTCGGTGAGTACGCCGGGCGTGTGGCACAGGGTGATGCCGCGCCGGTGCAGGCAGGGGAGGTCGTAGTTGTCGACCCCCACCGAAATACTCGAGATCACCTCCAACTGGCACGCTTCGGCCAGTTCCGCCGCGCTCAGCTTCACGCTGGAGCCGATCAGGCCATGGGCGTTGGCCAGCGCGGCGCGGAAGGCCGGCCGTTGTGCGGGCTGGCGCGGGTCGGCCACGATCACATCGTGTTCCGACTCGATCCTGGCGAGCAGGTCGTCAGGAATCGGGCGGAACACCAGGACATTCTTGCGCATGGGAATCCTTGCAGTGGCTTCACAAACTGGCGGCCGCCAGCTGGGCATGGGTCGGCAGGCCTTCGGTATCGCCGCGCACCTGCACCGCGCGGGCGCCGATCCAGGCGCCGCGCCGGACGGCATCGGCCACCGGGCGGCCCTCCAGCAGCGCGCTGATCACGCCCACGGCAAAGCCATCGCCGGCGCCAACGGTGTCGACGACACGCTCGACGCTGAATGCCTCGACATGGCCGGTGCCGGCCTCGCCATCGAAGTAGGCGCCGTCGGCGCCCAGCTTCACCACCACCAGCCTGGCGCCGCGCGCGCGGTAGAAGGCGGCAATGCGTTCCGGCTCGGCGTGGCCGGTGAGGAAGCGGCCCTCTTCGATGCCGGGCAGCACCCAGTCGCACCGCTGCGCCAGGTCGTTCAGCGTCTCCCGCATCAACTCGGGCGAGGCCCACAGCGTGGGCCGCAGGTTGGGATCGAAAGAGATCGTGCGGCCGGCGGCCTGCATGGTGGCGATGGCCTGGCGCGTGGCAGCCTGCGTGCCTGCGGCCAGCGCGGGGAACACGCCGGTGACGTGCAGGTGCCGCGAGCGCCGCAGCCACCTGCCGTCCAGGTGCTCCGGGTTCATGCGGCTGGCCGCCGAGCCGCGGCGGTGGTATTCGACGGGCGGATCGCTGCCGTCGTCGACCCGGCCCTTGAACTGGAAACCGGTGCGCTCACCGGGCTCGCACACCACCTGGCTGCAATCCACGCCTTCGCGCTGCATTTCACCGAGCAGGTAGCGGGCCATCGAGTCGTCGCCCAGGCGGCTGGCCCATCCGACCTTCAGGCCCAGGCGCGACAGGCCGATGGCCACGTTGGTCTCGGCACCGGCGGTGCGCTTGTGGAAGGTCTGTGCGCCTTCGAGCGGCCCGGCTTCGCCGGCGACCAGCATCAGCATCGCCTCGCCCAGCGTGACCACGTCAAGATCGGTGCTCATGCGGAGACCTCCACCGAACGCAGCAGTTCGACATGATGGCGCGTGACCTGCACCAGGTCTTCGCCTTGCAGGGGGAATTCGATCGCACGCGCAACGTGCGTGGGCAGGCGGCGCAAGACGCTGCGCCAGGGTGCCGCCGACTGGTCCAGCGGCACCGCGATCCATTTGGCGGGCGTGCGCTGCACGCCTTTGCAGTGCACGTAGCCGACGCCGGCGCCGAAGACCTGCGCGGCGTCGAGCGGGTCTTCGCCGGTCCAGTGCCAGTTGCCCATGTCGAAGGTCATCGGCACGTTCTCGCCGAGCGCCATGATACGCGCGAAGAAATCGCGCAGCGGCGGCACGGTGCCGGCCTGGGCGGTCTGGTCGTTTTCCACGACGAGTTCGATGCCATCGTGCCGCAGCCAGGGAAGCAGTGCTTCCAGTGCCGTGCCTTGCCGATAGCCGCCAAGCGACATCTTGACCCGGGTCGCACCGAGCGCCAGCGCGGTCGTGAAGGCACGGTCGAGCGCGGCGGCATCGAGGCTGCCGGCTTCGCTCCAGAGGCCTTCCGGGCTGGACCAGACCACGCTCAGCCCATGCTGCCGCGCGACCTCGCGCTGTTCAATGACTTCATCCTTGTGCCCGCGCTGGAGTTCGCCGCGGAATTCCACGCCGTCCGCGCCGGCTGCCGCGGCAACCCGCGCCAGTGCGGCCTGTCCGTCGCGCAGGGCGAGGTCGGCGCCATAGGCTGTCAACGAGATCAGCACCGGCGGGCGCGAAGCACCATCTGCTTGCCACTGGCTCATTTCAGTGCTCCCGCGCCGAGGAATTGCAGCAGTTCCGGTGTCCGCGGCTGCGCGAACAGCGCTTTGGACGGGCCCGCCTCGTGCACCTTGCCCTGGTGCATGAAGATGGTGGTATGCGCCATGCGGCGCGCGAACTCCATTTCATGCGTGACCAGCACCATGGTCATGCCGGAGGCGGCCAGGTTCTCCATGACCCGAAGCACTTCCGCCGTCAGCTCGGGGTCGAGCGCGGAGGTGACCTCGTCGAACAGCATTACCTTGGGCTCCATCGCCAGCGAACGGGCGATGGCCACGCGCTGCTGCTGGCCGCCCGAGAGCTGCTCGGGGTAGCAGTCCTTCTTGTCGAGCAGGCCGACCTGGGTCAGCACCTGGTCGACGATGCCGTCGATCTTGCCGGCTGCCATCTTCTTCACGATGGACGGCGCCAGCGCGATGTTCTCGCCCACGGTCAGGTGCGGAAACAAGTTGTAGCTCTGGAACACCATGCCCACGTCGCGGCGCAGGTCGAGCAGGCGCTTGCGGTCGTGATCCAGCTTGTGTCCGGCGACGGTGATATTGCCGGCGTTGATCGTCTCCAGGCCGTTCAGGCAACGCAGCATGGTGCTCTTGCCGGAGCCGCTGCGGCCGATGATGGCGACCACCTGGCCCGGCTCGATCGCAAACGAAACGCCCTTCAGGACTTCGACGGCGCCATACGACTTGTGCACGCCTTGTGCTTCAACGATTGACATGGAGCCTCCTTTCCATGCGCCGGGCTGCCGCCGACAGCGGGAAGCAGAGCGCGAAGTAGATAAGTGCGACGACGACGAAGACCGCGAAGGGCTGGAAGGTCGCGTTGTTGATCAGCTGGCCGGCGCGGGTCAGTTCGATGACGCCGATGATGGAAGTGATCGAGGTGTTCTTGACCAGCTGGACCGAGAACCCGACCGTGGGCGGCAAGGCCAGCCGCACGGCCTGCGGCAGCACCACGTAGCGCAGCTGCTGCCAGCGGGTGAGGGCAAGCGCTTCGCTGGCCTCCCACTGTCCTTGCGGCACGGCCTCGATGCAGCCGCGCCAGATCTCGCCAAGGTAGGCGCTGGCGTAGATCGACATCGCCAGCATGGCCGCGACCATCGGCGACAGCTTGAGCCCGAGCACGGAGAGTCCGTAGTAGCTCAGGAACAGCACGATCAGCACCGGCGTGCCTTGCACGACCTGGATATAGGCCGTGCTGGCCAGGCGCAGCAGCGGGCTTCCGGAGGTACGCGCCAGTGCCACCAGAAAACCGGCCAGCGTGCCGCCGACGAAGGCGAGCAAGGTCACCCACAGCGTCCAGCGTGCCGCCAGCAGCAGCATTTCAAGATGATTCCAGGAGAACTCGGTGATCATTTCGCGCTCCCAGCAACCGCTGCCGTCAGTTCCGTTTGCGCCAGCGGCACGATCCGGGCCGTGCGGGCCAGCTTTCGTGCGCGCGCCACCACGCGGCGCCGCTTGAACACCAGGTTGCCGATCAGGCCGAACATGGCGCGCAGCAGCAGTGCCAGCCCGATGTAGATGAACATGACCAGGATGTAGCTCTCGAAGGTGCGGAAAGTCTGCGAATCGACCTGGCTGGCGACCGCGGTCAGCTCTTCCACCGAGATCGTCGACACCACGCTCGAAGTCAGCATCATCAGCGTGAACTGGCTGGTCAGGGCCGGATAGACCTTCTCGAAGGCCGGCACCAGGGCGACGTGGCGGATCAGCTGCCAGCGTGTCATGCCCAGCGCGGCGGCGGCCTCAAGTTGCGAGCGGTGAACCGCTTGCAGGCCGGCCCGGATGATCTCCGTCGAGTAGGCGCCGAGGTTGACAGTCATCGCGATCACCGCGGCGGTGACGGCATCGATCTGCAGGCCCACGGTCGGCAAGCCGAAGAAGATGATGAAGAGCTGGATCAGGAAGGGCGTGTTGCGGATGGCTTCGACATATGCCCTGGTGGCACGCTGCAGCCACGGACCGCCAAAAGCGGCGGCAATCGCGCCGGCGGTGCCGACCACGGTGCCAAGCAGGATCGAGCCGAAGCTGAGCGCCAGCGTCATCGCCGCGCCTTCCGCGAAGCGGTCCAGCTGCGACAGCACCGGGGTCCATTCGAATTGGTAGTTCATGCGGGTCTCCTGGCACGCCGGCTGGCGCCGGCGCGCAACCTCAGACGGCCTGGTTCAGAACGCTTGCAGCGTGGGCAGCGCCTTGCCGGTCCACTTCTGCGCAATGGCGTCGAGTTCGCCGTTCAGCTTGACGTAGGAGATGGTGGTGTTGAGCCACTGGCGCAGCTCGAAGGCGTCGCGGCGCACGGCCATCGAATTGGGTTGCACCGAGAACGCGAACTTGGCGTCGAACTTGCCGGCGCCGCGCGCCTTCATGATCTCGTTGCCGGTGGTATTGGGCAGGGCAATGGCTTCGACCTGGTTGCTGATCAGCGCCTGCGCGCAGGTGGCATCGTCCTCGAAGCGGACGATGTTCATGCCGGGCACGGCCAGCCGGGTCAGCGCGGTGTCCTGTGTGGTGCCGCGCGTCACGCCGACCTTCTTCTTCCCGAGCTCAGTCAGCTTGGCGTACTTGGCGGCGACGGGCGCAAAGATGGTCAGCTCGAACGCGCTGTAGGGCGCACTGAACATGATGGCCCGCGCCCGCTCGGGCGTCGGCGCCAGCGTCGCCACCAGGAAATCGACCTTGCCGGCCTCCAGCGCCGGAATCCGGCTGGGTGAGGTGAGCGGGACGATATCGACCGGAACGCCCAGGTACTTGCCGAGCAGGTTGGCCACGTCGACGTCATAGCCGGCGGGTTTGCCGGTGGCGTCCGTGGTGCCGAAGGGCGGGGCGCCGGTCACCACGCCGATGGTGACCTTGCCCTTCTTGACGATCTCGGCGACGGTCTGCGCCTGGGCGGTGAAAGCGGCGCTGGTCAGGACCAGCAGAGTCAGCACGGGCGCGGCTACGCGGCGCAACAAGCGTTGAACGTTCATTTATGTCTCCTGCACGTATATGGGTGTGTCGCTGGCGTCGCAGCGTTTCGGCAAGCACCGTCTTGAAACCGGTTTCAGGATTATAGGAAACCGGTTTCAGAGATCCAACAGTGGAAACCCTTACGGGCAAAAACTGCGTTCGACGGATGCGGAAACAGCCACGTCAGGCACCCGCGGTACGTGCGAAGCGGGTGCAGGCGTGGATCTAGCGGGCGCGGTGGAAGCCGGTGGGGAGCGGCTCTGCAGTCAGGCGCGGCGCGTGGATCCGCGCGTGACCAAGGTGCCGGGCAACAGCACCCGGCGCGGCGGCAGTTGCGCGCCTTGCAGGCGCTCGATCAGGCAGTTGGTGGCGACGCGCCCGATATCGTCGGTGGGCTGGGAAATGGCGCTGAGGCCGGGGCCGACCAATGCCGCCCATTCCGGATCATCGAAGCCGATCAGGCCCAGGTCGGTGCCAAGCTGCCAACCCAGTCTGGCGGCCGATGCGGCCACGCGCAGCGAGATCACTGCGTTGGCCGCCAGCACCGCAACGGGTGCCTGTCCGGCGCCACGGCGCAGGGCGCGCAGCGCTTCATCGAGGGCCTCGTCGTCACCCCGCTGGGCTTCAAAAACGGTCCCGCCAACCGTGTCCGCGTGTTCGGCGACAAAGGCCTGGAACGCGCGCGCGCGCTCGTTGCGCGAGCTGATGGCCTTGATCGGCTCGCTGATGAACAGCAGGCGCCGATAGCCGGCTTCGACCAGGTGGCCGGCGGCTTCCTGGACGGCGGTCTGGTTGTCCAGGGCCACCAGGTCGACTTCGGCATCGCCGACCTTGCGGTCGACCAGTACCACTGGCTTGCCCAACTGCGCCGCATCGGCCAGGGCGCCGGCATCGTGGCCCAGCGTGTGCAGGATAAAGCCTTCGACCCGGTAGGCGGACAGCGAGCGGATGGCTTCGCGCTCAAGTTGCTCGTCATTGCCGAGGTTGAACAGCATCACCATATAGCCGGCGTCGCGGCAGGCCTTCTCGACGCCGCGCAGCACGGCCACCGAGAACGAATTGGAGACATCCGCGACCACCAGCCCGATCAGGCGCGACTTGCCGCGCTTGAGCCCCTGCGCCATCGGGCTGGGGCTGTAGCCGAGCGCGCGGATGGCCGCGGCGACGCGCGCCTCCACGTCCGCGGACAACTGCTCGCCGCCCCGGTTCAGGTAGCGCGATACGGTTGCCTTGGAGACGCCCGCATAGTCGGCAACGTCCTGGATGGTGAGCTTCTCTGCAGGTTTCTGGTCGGACACAGGTCGGGTAACTGGGCGCGGCATAGGATTCGGGTCTCGGTGAAACCAGTTTCACGATTATGCCTCGGGCGTGTCGGGATGTGCCAGCATCCGGGTTTTTACGCGCCCAAACGTCAGAACGTTCCATGGAACGCGACTGCGGCGGACAGAGGGTCCGCCTTGGCTCTGGAAAATGACCTGCCCGATTGCCTCGGGCAGGTCACGGTGTCCGTCAGACCAGCCTGGTTTCGACGTGGATGTTGCCGTGCAGGGCCTTCGAGTACGGGCAGGTCCGGTGCGCGGTATCCACCAGTGCCTGGGCCACTTCAGGTTCGACGCCGGGAATGTGGACATTGAGCCGGGCCTGCAGCAGATAGGCCTCGCCAGCCGTGCCCAGGTCAACCTCGGCGTCGACCGAGAGCTCGGCCGGCAGCTTCACTTTCATCTTGCCGGCGGCCAGGCCGATCGCTCCGATAAAGCACGCCGACCATCCCGCGGCGAGCAATTGCTCCGGGTTCGTGCCCGGGCCTTTGGTGCCCGGCGAGGACAGTTGAAGCTTCAGCCGGCCGTCGTCGCTGTGGGCTTCGCCGTCGCGTCCGCCTGCAGTGATGTGGACTTTGCCGGTGTACAGCACTTTTTCGATACGGGTCATGATGCGTTCCTTGTTTATTCAGAAAGTGGGCTCAGGCGTAGGCGCCGTCAAGATAGGGATCGACACTGCGCGCCGGGTCCGCCGAAACGCCGGTGCGGTCCAGGCCGGACAGGGTGCGCGCGCCGTCGTAGTACGGATCCACGTTGCGCGCACCGTCCGTGAACGGGTCGACTGCGCGCGCGCCATCGCTGTATGGGCTGCGTGCCTCCTGCACGGAGCGGGCACCGTCGGTGAACGGGTCCCGCGCGCCCGCTTGGGACGGTGCGGCGGCCTGCGCGCCGGCAGCGGCGGCAACCAGGGCGACGGCGAAGACAAAACGCTTGGCGATGTTGTGGGTAGTCATGATCGTTTTCCTTAAAGGTTTGGGTTCGGTATTGCGCGGCAGGGACTGGCTTGGTTGATGTTCGCCGCCCGGGCCACGGAATGCATTTAAGGCGATCGATGTATCTGCCCCGTAGCGCGTGAGGGGTGTCTCTGTCGGAACACGTATCGTTGTGGCAGCGTGATACAGACGGGTACAAATCCATGCGCGAACGGGTTGGGGAGCCGCATCGGCAAAGAACTGGGACAGGCCTATGCGCCACATTCGACGCCTCTGCCTGCACCTAGGGTTTCTCCCGAAAATCGCCCGTACTCCCTTGTTTTGATTGTGATTCTGGTAGCGCGGCTGCCGTTGCAGGTCGCGATGGTGACGAATTTCCGCCTTGACCATCCGTCCGAACCGTCGATAATGCAAACGTTTGCAAAGGAGATCAGACATGAAAACTTCCAGCGAGCGGCAGGTGCCACAAGGCGAGCGCCTGGCGCTGATCGAGGATGAACACTCGGTGACAGGCGTGGTCCAGGCGGCCATGGCCAATACGACGAATCCCCGCTTGCTCTTCATCATGGATTCCCTGGTGCGGCACCTCCACGGCTTCCTGTCCGAGGTGCGGCTGTCCGACGAGGAATTCGAGCTTGCCCTGGGGTATATCGCCAGTCTCGGCCATGCGAGCAATGCCAAGCACAACGAGGTTGTCCTGGCTGCCGACGTGCTGGGGCTGTCGACGCTGGTGACAGCCATGAACAACAGCACCAGGGACGGGCGCACGCCCGGCGCGCTGCTCGGCCCGTTCTATCGCGCCAACGCGCCGCGCTATGACTGCGGTGACTGCGTGGTGCAGGACGATGCGCCTGGCTTGCCGCTGCTGGTCAGCGGCACCGTGCGGGCGACCGATGGCACGCCGCTGCCAGGCGCGCTGGTCGAGATCTGGCAGGCGTCGCCGGTGGGACTGTATGACAACCAGGATCCGACGCAACCCGACCGCAACCTGCGCGGCTGCTTCCATACCGATGAAAGCGGCGGCTATCACTTCCGCACGGTACGGCCTGCAGGGTATCCGGTGCCGACCCACGGCCCGGTAGGCACGTTGCTGGCCGCACAGCAGCGCCATCCGTACCGGCCGGCGCATATCCATTTCATCGTCGCGGCGCCAGGCTACCGCACGCTCGTGACCCAGGTGTTTGCCGACACGCCGGAAAAGCTGGAATCCGATGTCACGTTCGGCGTGCAACGGCAACTGGTTGGCGATCTCCGGCTACACCACCATGGCCGCAGCCCGTGGGGCGATTTGCCGGCACCGTTCTACACGCTGGCGTTCGATTTCACGCTGGAGCCCGGCGAGCAGACCTTCCCGAAGCCGCCGATCGACTGACGACCCGATCGACTTACCTGACCCATTCCCAAAAGAACCATGAGTGCTAATTCTCTTTCCGGCAAGGTGGCCGTGATCCTCGGCGGCACCGGTGCGATCGGCTTTGCCGCCGGTGAAACGCTGGCGCGCCTTGGCGCGAGCGTGGTGCTGACCGGGCGCGACGCCGACAAGGCGGCCAGTGCCGCGGCGGCCTTGCCGGCCGGCAACCATCTTGCCGCCGTGGCCGAGGTTGCCGACAGCGCCTCGCTGCGCGCGCTGGCCGACGAGGTCATCCATCACTACGGCCGCGTCGATATCCTGGTGAACACCGCAGGCCTTACGCGGGCGATCCCGCACGCCGACCTGGACGCGCTGGACGATGCGCTGATCGATGAACTGTTTGCCGTCAACTGGCGCGGGCAGTTTGCCGCGATCCGTGCGTTCGCGCCGCACCTGCGCGCCAATGGCGACGGGCTGGTGGTCAATGTCGGGTCCATCGCCGGCCGTACGGGGCAGGGCAGCAACGTTGCGTACTGCGCTGCCAAGGCCGGGCTCGATGTCATGGCGATGTCGCTCGGGCGCGCGCTGGCGCCGCAAATCCGCGTGCTGAACGTTTCACCAGGCGTGGTCGATACCGCTTTCGTGCCGGGACGCGACAGCGGTTTCAACGAGCGCGCCGCCAGGTCGACGCCGCTAAAACGTGTTGGCCAGGCACAGGACGTGGCCGATGCCATCGCGGCCTGCGCGACCTCACTGCGCTTTGCCACCGGCACCACCATCGTCGTGGACGGCGGCCGCCAGCTCGGATAGGCCAGGCCCCGCATGTCCACCCAACCGCATTTCCACCACTGACCTTCGCTCATGCACGCACGCAAGACCATCATCACCTGCGCGGTGACCGGCAATATCGTCACCCCGGAGCAGCACCCCGGCTTGCCGGTGACGCCGGCCCAGATTGCCGACGCCGCGCTGGAAGCCGCCGAGGCCGGCGCAGCTGCCGCCCACATCCACGTGCGCGACCCCGAAACCGGACGGCCGTCGATGTCGCTCGACTACTACGCCGATGTCATCGACCGCATCCGCAAGCGCAACCGCTCGCTGATCATCAACCTCACCACCGGACCCGGCGGCCGCTTCGTGCCGAGCGAGGACGAGCCGCGCGTGGCGGCGCCGGGCACCACGCTGCTGCATCCCGCGAAGCGCGTCGAACACATCGCGGCGCTGCGCCCGGACGTCTGCTCGCTCGACCTGAACACCATGAACTCCGGTGGCGACGTGGTCATCAACACGCCCACCAACGTACGCAAGATGGCCGGCGTGATCCGCGCGGCCGGCGTCATGCCCGAGCTGGAGATCTTCGATTCCGGCGACCTCAACATGGCGCTCGACTTCATCCGTGAGGGCGTGCTGGACGGCCCTGGCCTGTGGACCTTCGTGCTTGGCGTGAAGTACGGCTTTGCGCCCACGCCGGAAACCATCTTCTACGCGCGCAACATGCTGCCCGCCGGCGCCCACTGGTCGGCCTTCGGCATCGGCCGCGCGGAGTTCCCGATTGTGGCCCAGGCATGGCTCGCAGGCGGACACGTGCGCGTCGGCATGGAAGACAACATCTATCTGGAGAAGGGCGTGCTGGCGCCGAGCAACGCCGCGCTGGTCGCCAAGGCGCGCGACATCGTCAGGTCGCTTGGCGGCGAGGTTGCCTCGGCGGCGGAGGCCCGGCGCACGCTTGGCCTGCGCGAGGCCTGATCCCGGCCATACCGAACGAAATATTTGAGGAAGGAAGCACCATGAACACCATTCGAGTCAGCGAGAAAGCCGCCAATATCGATGCCCTGCAGCTCGAGCTGCTCGGCGTGCCGCGCCCGGAAGCGGCGGCGGGTCAGGTCATCATCGAAGTGGCCAGCGCCGGCGTGAACCCGAGCGACGTGAAGGCAACGCTCGGCCTGATGCCGCATGCGGTCTGGCCGCGCACGCCAGGCCGCGACTATGCAGGCCTGGTGGTCGACGGTCCCTCCGAACTGCTGGGCCAGCAGGTCTGGGGCAGCGGCGGCGAACTCGGCATCCGCCGCGACGGCACGCATGGCAAGTACCTGCGCATCCAGGCCAGCGCCGTGCGCGCCAAGCCGGCGTCGGTGTCGCTGCTGGAAGCCGGCGCCGTGGGTGTGCCGTTCATTACCGCCTATGAAGGGCTGCGCCGCGCGGGCATGCCGCAGGCTGGCAGCACCGTGCTGGTGTGTGGCGGCAATGGCAAGGTGGGGCAGGCAACGATCCAGATCGCTACCGCGCTCGGCGCGCGCGTTTTTTCCTTGGAGCGCACCGCGGAGGCGTATCGTGGCCATGCCAGCGGCGACGTGCGCATGATCGATGCCAGCAGCGAATCCATTGCCGCGGTGGTGCGCGAAGAGACCGACGGGCACGGTGCGGACATCGTCTACAACACAGTGGGAAGCCCCTACTTCGAACAGGCCAACCAGGCCATGGCGATTGGCGCGGCGCAGATCTTCATCTCGACCATCGAGAAGCCGGTGCCGTTCGACATCTTCGCCTTCTATCGTGGCCAGCACACCTATGTGGGCGTCGACACCCTTGCGCTGGACAGCAACGCGTGCGCGGGCATCCTTGACCAGCTCGCACCGATGTTTGCCTCGGGTGCGCTGCGGCCGTTCCCGGTCCTTTCCGACTACACCTATGCGCTCTCCGATGCCAAGGAGGCCTACCGGGCGGTCCTGCAGGGCGCGACCGAACGCGTGGTGCTGAAGCCATGAACACGACCCGGTTCGCACAGGCGCCGGCCTATTTCCCGGCCAACCACGAAGGCATGCATTGCCTGCGCCTGCAAGGGCATGAAGCGGGACCGTCCGAAGCCTTGTGGATGGGGGTCTCGGTGCTGCTGCCGGGCGGCTATACGTCGATGGATGCCTCGCCCGTGGAAAAGCACTACGTCGTGCTGGAAGGCGAAGTCTGCATCGCCACGCCCGACGAGCGCGTGACGCTGGGCCAGTTCGATTCCGTGCGCCTGGCGCCGGGCGAAGCGCGGCAGGTGTCGAACCCGGGCAATCGGCCGGCGATGCTGCTGCTGGCGATGCCGTATCCCAAGCGCTGATTTTCTCGGGCCGGACTGCAAACGATTGCAAAAAAATCGGGCAGACGGCCCGGCCACAACAACCACGACAAACCAGGGGAGACAAATGAAATCCATCGGAAAGCGCAGCCATCTGCTCATGCTGGCCATGGCCGCAGCCTGTGGCGGCGAGGCCTGCGCGCAGTCAGCCGTGACGCTGTACGGGCGCATCAATACGGCACTGGAGTATTCCTATGCCAACACCGCGACCGACGGCACCCGCCTTGGCGGCGTGGGGCGCCTGACCAACAACCGCTCGGTCTTCGGCATGCGCGGCGAAGAAGGCCTGGGCGGCAGCCTGAAAGCCATCTGGCAGATCGAAAGCAATTTTTCGCTCGATACCGGCCAGGGTCAGGTGGCCGGGCGCAATACGCGGGTGGGGTTGCAGGGCGATGCCGGCACGCTGTTCCTGGGGCATTGGCAGACCCCGTACACCGAATCGACCACCGCCTACGATCCGTACTATCCGACCACCGCCGGCTATATGGCGCTGATCGGCAACGGCTCCACCTCCAGCTCCGACAACGTCCAGGACACCAGCTCGTTCGACCGCCGGCAGAAGAACATCATCGTCTACAAGTCGCCGTCGTTCGCCGGCTTCAGCGGGGCCGCGGCGTGGGGCGTGAACGAGGAGAAGACCACCATACCGCGCAATCCCGGCTTGTATTCGTTCTCGGCCGCCTACGACAACGGCCCGCTCAATGTGGTGCTGGCCTATGAAGTCCACCAGCACTACCAGACCGCCGGCCGCAACGACGATGCGATGAAGGCGGGCGTTTCGTACAAGTTCCCCACCACCACGGTGGCGCTGCTCTATGAACGGCTCCACTACCGCACCGCGACCGGCGACCTGACCCGCAACGGGTACTACGCCTCGCTGGTGCAGAAGCTCGGGCCGGGCAGCGTGCGCGTCGGCTTTGGCCTTGCCAGCAATGGCGCGGGCAATGCGACCGAGACCGTGGGCTTCTTCCGCAGCGGCGCGGAAACGGGCGCCACGCAGGTCACGGTCGGCTACGACTATCCGCTGTCCAAGCGCACTGCGCTGTATGCGTACTACAGCCGCATCAACAACAAGCGCAATGCGATCTACGACTTTGCCATCAATGAACTGGGCGTGAGCGCGGGTGCTGACCCGCAGACGGTCGCGCTTGGCATGCGGCACTTCTTCTGATGTGAGGAGACACAGAATGATCCGATCCATCCAAGGCACGGTGCTGGCGCTGGCGTCATCGCTCATGCTGGCGGCCGCACCCGCCGCCCACGCGCAGCCGCAGTATCCCGGCAAGCCGATCCGGCTGGTGGTGCCGTTCTCGGCGGGCAGCGCCACCGACATCCTGGCGCGCATCATCGGCAGCAAGATGGGCGAGGGCGGCAGCTACCAGGTGATTGTCGACAACCGCCCCGGCGCCGGCGGCACCCTGGGCGCCACCGGCGTGGCCAAGGCGGCGCCGGACGGCTACACGCTGATCCTGGTTTCGGTCGGGCACGCCATCAACGCCACGCTGTATCCCAAGCTCTCGTATGACACGGTGAAGGACTTCGCGCCGGTCTCGCTGGTGGCCACGGTCCCCAATGTGCTGGTGGTCAATGCCGCCAGCAAGTACAAGTCGGTGCGGGACGTCGTCAACGCCGCCAAGGCGACGCCAGGCGCGCTGAACTTCGACTCGGCGGGTTCCGGCAGCTCAACCCACCTGAGCGGCGAGATGTTCAAGATGCAGGCCGGCATCGACATCGTCCATATCCCGTACAAGGGCACGGGCGAAGCGCTGACCGACGTCATGGCTGGCCGGGGCGACATGATGTTCGCGCCCAGCGTATCGGCCATGCCGTTCGTCAGGCAAGGCAAGCTGCGGGCGCTGGCGGTCACCACGGCCAGGCGCGTCAGCGCGCTGCCGGAGATTCCCACGGTGGCGGAGTCCGGCTTCCCCGGCTACGCGTTCGACTCCTGGTTCGGCGTGCTGGCGCCCGCCGGCACCCCCAAGGAAATCGTCGATGCGCTCAATGCCGAGATCGGCAAGGCCTTGGCCGCGCCGGACGTGCGCGAGCGCCTGGCCGCCCAGGGCGCGGAGCCAAAGCGCTCGTCGCCGCAGGAGTTTGCTGCCTATATCCAGGCGGAGATCGGCAAGCTGGCGCCGGTGGTCAGGCAATCCGGCGTGAAAGCGGGGCAGTAGCGGCAGCCCGCAGGCGTGCGGCGACGGCGCGGGGCTGGCTTAGAATGGTGTTTTCCAACCCTCCCCGGGCTGCCGCCCCGCCAACTGCCGTCATGCCCGAGCGCAAGCGCCTCACCCTGAAAGACCTGGCTGCCGAGATCGACGTGCATTACTCGACCATCTCGCGAGTGATGAACCCGGCCACGCGGCACCTGGTGGCTGAGGACGTGGCGGCCCGCATCCTGGAGGTTGCCGAGGCGCGCGGCTTCCGCCCCAACCGCATCGCGGCGGGGCTGCGCACCCAGCGTTCGGGACTGGTGGGCGTGGTACTGCCCGATATTTCCAACCCGGTGTTTCCGCCTATCCTGGCCGGAATCGAATCGGTGCTGGCGCAGCAGGGCTACGTGCCGATCGTGGTCAATGCCGGTACCGACAAAAGCCGGCAGCGCTTTGTCATCGACCAGATGATCGGCCGGCAAGTCGAAGGACTGGTGCTTGCCACCGCGGAACGGGACGATCCGATACTCGCCTACTGCCTCAAGCAGCATATCCCCGTGGTCACGGTCAACCGGGGCGACGACACGGGCCGGGTGTCCTGCGTGGTGAGCGACAACCTGCTGGCCATGCGGCAGACGGTCGACCACCTGGTCGGCCTGGGCCACCGCCGCATCGGGCATATTGCCGGACCCGCCACGCTGTCGACCGGCTTCCTGCGTCGCGAGGGCTTCCTTCAGGCGGTCAAGCGCCACCGCCTGCGCCGCGGGGAATGGCAAGTCATGGAAGCCGCCAGCTATTCGCGCGAGGCCGGCCGGCTCGCATGCGAGCAGCTCTTCGCGGCCTTCCCGCAGGTGACCGCCATTGCCGCCGGCAATGACCTGGTGGCGATGGGCTGCTACGACTACCTGCGCGAGCACGGCATGCGTTGCCCCGATGACGTCTCGGTGGTGGGCCACAACGACATGCCTTTCGCCGACGCCCTGACGCCGCCGCTGACCACCGTGCGCATTGCCGTCCATGAAATGGGCGAGGAAGCAGCGCGGCTCCTGCTCAGGAAGATCGACATGCCAGCTTCCGATGCCGTCACCGTGCAACTGACGCCGCAGCTGATCGTGCGGGGTTCCACGGCTGCACCGCGCGCAATGGAATAGAGTGAATCGCGGCGATGTGGGGTGTCAGGCGCGGGCGCCGTCGGCGCACGCAGTTACCGGGCAACGCCGTACCGGGCAGCGGGCTGGTCACGCGAAAGATTGGGGCCGAGCGCGGCGCGTGCTGCCTCGAACGTGTGCCAGTGGGCCACCTCGGGCAACGACGGCACGGTAATCACCTCGCCCTGGTCCAGCCCTGCCAGGGCCGCGTCGACCAGGTCGTCGCCGCTCATGACCATCGATTGCGGCAGGTTCTCGACCGGCTGGCCGGCGGTGTCCCAGAACTCGGTGCGGGTGGCCCCCGGCAGCACGGCCTGGATGCGCACGCCCTTGCCGGCAAGCTCATGCTGCAGCGACTGGGTAAAGGCCAGCACATACGCCTTGGAGCCGCCGTAGACACCGTTCAGGACCTCGGGCGCGACCGCCACAATCGAGGCAATATTGATGATCGTGCCCTCGCCGCGCGCGACGAAGGCCGGGGCGGCGGCGTAGGTGAGCCGGGTCAGGGCCGTGACGTTGAGCTCGATCATTGCCTGCATGGTGTCGACATCCGAATCCAGCAGCGGTGCAGCGCCGCCGAAGCCGGCGTTGTTGACCAGCGTGGTGATGCTCGCATCGGTGCGCAGGATCTCTTCGATGCGTCGCACTTCGGCGGCCTGGCCAAGGTCAGCGGTCACGATCTCGACCGAGCGGCCGGTATCGTCGGTAATCCGGCGGGCCAGTGCTTCCAGCCGCGCGCGGTTGCGCGCCACCAGGATCAGGTCGTGGCCCCTGCGCGCCAGGCGCTCCGCATAGATGGCGCCGATGCCGGACGAAGCACCGGTGATGAGGGCGGTGCCGGAATGGTTGTGCGTGGTCATGTCAAAGCTCCAGATTCAGTGGGAAGAGGATGTCCGTAGCGGTCGGCCTGGACCGGCCGGCTGCGTGAAACCAAGATTAGGAGCACAATGGCCATGACGCCAATGTCATAGATGCCACCTTTTCTGCCATGAGGAGTCCGAGATGTATCACGTGGCCCTTGCCCTCTATCCCGGCTTCCAGGCACTGAACCTCGCTGTCTCGACGGTGCTGGAGTTCGCCAACCGCTCGCTTGGAGAGCCGCTGTACAAGGTCCACCTGTTGTCCGAGCATGGCGGACCCGTGTTGAGCTCCGGTGGCTTTTCCGTCAATACCGAGCCGTTTGGCAAGCGCCGCTTCGATACCGTGCTGGTGGTGGGAGACAACGACGTGCTGCCCACGCCGCCCGCGCTGGTGAAGTTCCTGCAACGAGCGGCGCGGACTTCGCGGCGCATCGGTGCCACCTGCACCGGTGCCTTCAACCTGGCGGAGGCCGGGGTGCTGGATGGCCGCCGCGCCACCACGCACTGGTATTACGCGGAGCAGTTGCGGCGGCGCTTCCCGAACGTCGGCGTGGAAGAGGACCGCATCTTCATCATCGATGGCCCGGTCTGGACCTCGGCCGGGATGTCGGCCTGCATCGACCTGGCGCTGGCGCTGGTGGAGAAGGACGCGGGCGCTGCGGTTGCGCGCGATGTGGCGAAGTTGCTGGTCGTGTATCACCGGCGCGCCGGCGGGCAGTCACAGTTCTCGGCACTGCTGGACCTGGAACCGCGCTCGGACCGCATTCGTGCCGCGCTGGATTTCGCGCGGCAGAACCTGCAACAGGAACTCTCGGTAGAACAACTGGCGGATGCGGCGCACCTGAGCCCGCGGCAGTTCGCGCGCGCATTCCGTGACGAGACCGGGCAGACCCCCGCCAAGGCAGTGGAGCACCTGCGCGTGGAGGCGGCCAGGCTGATGATGGCAAGCGGCCGCCATGCCATCGATGTGGTGGCGCGGGATACCGGCTTCGGCGATCGCGAGCGCATGCGGCGTGCCTTCCTGCGGGCCTTCGGCCAACCGCCGCAGGCGATCCGGCGCATGGCGCGCGGCGACGAATTGCAGACTGCGTAGGGGCGGCCGTGGCGGTACAGAGGCATGCAAGCTGGCCGGACATCCGACTTGTTACCCCAGGTACCAATTCCTGTTCCGCGCCATGCCTTTATCCCAGGCCGGCGCGCACATAGAGTTGGTCGCATGACCCCCACCTGATTGGAGCCAGCATGTCTGTGCAAGAACGACTCGCAGCGCGCGGCCTGGTGCTGCCGCAGCCCCCGCAGCCCCTCGGCAGCTATACCGCGGTCAGCCAGGCCGGCGACCTGCTGTTCATCTCCGGGCAGTTGCCCTTGCAGGATGGCAAGGTGGTCTGGCAAGGCCAGGTCGGCAAGGACCTGGATGTCGGGCAGGGCAAGCGTGCCGCCGAGGTGGCGGCGCTCAACGTGCTGGCGCAGATCGATGCCTATCTGGGTGGCTTCGAGCGCCTGGACCACATCGTCCGCGTCGACGGGCACATTTCCAGCGCGCCCGGCTGGTACGGGCAGCCGGCGGTCCTCGATGGGGCCTCCGACCTGTTTGGCGAGGTGCTGGCAGAGAAGGCCGGCCACGCGCGAACCATTTCCTCGCACTTCCAGCAGCCGGCGAATGCGGCCGTGATCCTTGTGGTCATCGCCCAGATCCGGTCTGCATAAGCGCAGCGTGAGCCGTTACGCCGAGAATTTCTCGACCAGGAAGTCGACGAAGGCCCGTACCCGGCGCGAGACGTGGCGCGCGGACGGGTAGAGCAGCACAAAGGGGCGCGTACTGCCGCCGTAATCCTTCAACACCTCCACCAGCGTGCCGTCGCGCAGGTCCTGTTCCACCACGAAGCGGTAAGTCTGGAACAGGCCCGCGCCGGCGCGCACCAGCGTGGCCCCGCCCAGAATGTCTTCTGACGCGGCATACGAGCCGGTGGTCACGATATCCGTGTCCTCGCCGTTGACCTGGAACGTCCATGGGATCCGCCGGCCGCTGCTCGGGCGCTCGAACTGGATGCACTCATGCCTGAGCAGGTCTTCCAATGACTGCGGCGTGCCGGCACGCCGCAGATAGCCAGGCGTTGCCACCACCACCAGCTCCGCGTCTTCCAGCTTGCGCGCGATCAGGTTCGAATCATCCGGCGCACGCCCGCGCACCGACAGGTCATAGGTGTCATCGGCGAAATCCACATTGCGGTTGCTGATGTGCACGTCGATCTCGACTTCGGGGTAGCGCTCGCGGAATGCCGGCAGCACCGGCAGCACGCGATAGTGCGCGTAAGGCGTCGGCAGGCTGATCCGCAGCCGCCCCGCAGGGGCAGACTGCTGGCCGCTGATCTGCCGCTCCGCGTCCACCAGCTGCGCCAGTGCGCCGCGGCTCTGCTCGAAATACACCCGGCCTTCGTCGGTCAGGCGGATCTGCCGCGTGGTCCGCACGAACAGCCGCACCCCCAGGCGCTCTTCCAGCCTTTGCACAGTGCGGCTGACCGCGGGCGGCGTCACGCCGGCGGCCACTGCCGCCGCGGTGAAGCTGCCCAGCTCCGCGGCCAGGCAGAACAGCTCGATGCTGCCAAGCTGAAGGTCATCGAATTGCCGTTTCATTGCTTTGCTTGCGACCGCAGGCCGCACCGGATCAAGCGATGTATCCATCATATGTGCGCCACCGGCAGAAGTCGATGTCCGGGCCGTGGCTGGCGCCGAAGTGACCGCGAGGCTGCGCACGCCATTCCCGCCAGAGGATTCGTCCCGCTCTATTTATGCTTGTGGCGCAAGACTGTTTGTGCCGCCAGGGTCTTCGAATGCGCAAGCGAATTGCCTAGATTGGAACCCATCGGAGCCGCCGGCCCGATCGGCAAGCAAGCCGATTCCATCCACATCGAGGTTCAAGAAAATGAGCGCAGCACAGAAAGTCGTTGTCATCACGGGCGCATCGCAAGGCATTGGCGCTGAACTGGTCAAGGCGTTCCGGGAACGCGGCCATCGCGTTGTCGCCACCGCGCGCACCATCAAGCCGTCGGACGACCAGGACATCCTGGCAGTCGCCGGCGATATCGCCGATCCGTCCACGGCGCGCCGCGTCATCGCCGAGGCCGTGGCAAGGTTCGGCCGCATCGACACCCTGGTCAACAACGCCGGCATCTTCATCGCCAAGCCGTTCACCAGCTACACCGACGAGGACTACGCGGCCGCCACCGGCATCAACCTGACGGGCTTCTTCCATATCACGCAGCTGGCCATCGCCGAAATGGAGAAGCACCGCAGCGGCCACGTGGTCAGCATCACCACCAGCCTGGTCGACCATGCGATCAGCGGGGTGCCGTCGGTGCTGGCCTCGCTGACCAAGGGTGGCCTGAACGCCGCGACCAAGTCGCTGGCCATCGAGTACGCCAGGACCGGCATCCGCGCGAATGCTGTCTCGCCCGGCATCATCAAGTCGCCGATGCATCCGCCCGAAACCCATGCGGGGCTGGGCGCCCTGCACCCGGTGGGTCATATGGGCGAGATGCGCGATATCGTCGATGCTGTCCTGTATCTCGACAACGCGCCGTTCGTCACCGGCGAGATCCTGCATGTAGACGGCGGCCAGAGCGCAGGGCATTGAGCGGACACCCCCGCGGCGCGCGCCGGCGCACCGCGGGTGGTTCCCGACGGCGCGATGGGGGAATACCCGTCGCGCCGTATTGCGTTAATCTTTCGGTGCCCGGCGCCGCGCCTGGCGGTTTTCAATCAATCTGCCAAGGTGACGCCGATGGACGCACACACCGACCACATCCTGATCGTCGATGACGACCGCGAAATTCGCGAACTGGTCTCAACCTACCTCACCAAGAACGGCTTGCGCGTTACCGTGGTGCCAGACGGGCGGCATATGCGCTCGTTCCTGGACGTCAACAGCGTCGACCTGATCGTGCTCGATGTGATGATGCCGGGCGACGATGGCCTGGTGCTGTGCCGCGAACTGCGGGTGGGCAAGCACAAGGCCACCCCGGTACTGATGCTGACCGCGCGCAGCGACGAGACCGACCGCATCGTCGGCCTGGAAATGGGCGCAGACGACTATCTTGCCAAGCCTTTCGCCGCACGCGAGCTGCTTGCCCGCATCAAGGCGGTGCTGCGGCGCACCCGGATGCTGCCGCCCAACCTGCAGATCACCGAGGCCGGGCAGCTGCTTGCATTTGGCGACTGGCAGCTGGACACCACCGCGCGCCACCTGATCGACCAGGATGGCGTCATCGTTGCGCTGAGCGGCGCGGAATACCGGCTGCTGCGCGTCTTTGTCGACCATCCGCAGCGCGTGCTTAACCGCGACCAGCTGCTCAGCCTGACGCAGGGCCGCGAAGCGGAAATGTTCGAACGCTCGATCGACCTGCTGGTCAGCCGCTTGCGCCAGCACCTCAGGGACGATGCGCGCGAGCCCCGCTACATCAAGACCGTGCGCAGCGAGGGCTATGTCTTCTCGACGCCCGTTGAGATCCGGGAGGCACGGCAGTGAATCTCCGTGCCTTGCCCTGGCCCCGTACGATGGGCTCGCGGCTGTTCCTGATCCTGCTGGCCGGCCTTATCGTCGCCCATGGCCTGTCGTTCGGCGTACTGTTTGCCGAGCGCTACATCACCGCGCGCCAGGTCATGCTCGGCACCCTGGAGACCGACGTCTCCACCTCGATCGCGATCCTGGACCGCCTGCCCGCGGCGGAGCGCCCGCAGTGGCTGCGACACGTGAACCGCGGCAATTACCAGTACATCCTGGGGCCGGGCCTGCCAGGCGTGCCGGAGATGTCGGCGCAGGCCACGGAAGTTGCCGACCGGATCATGGAAGCGAGCGGCGGCCGCTTCCCGGTCAGGGTCGAGTCCATCCCCGGCCAGGGCAAGCGCATGCAGGCCCACCTGACCCTCAGTGATGGCAGCCCGCTGACCATCGACGTGCATCCGAAGCCGACCCCGGTGGCGCAATGGCTGCCTTATGTGCTGCTGATCCAGTTGCTGCTGCTGGTGCTGTGCTGCTGGCTTGCCGTGCGCCTGGCGATCCGCCCGCTGGTGGCGCTGGCCAATGCCGCCGACGCGCTCGACCCGAATGCCAGGAGCCGGCCGCTGGACGAGACCGGGCCCACCGAACTGGCACGCGCCGCGCGCGCATTCAATGCCATGCGCGAGCGCATTGGCCGCTTTGTCGAAGAGCGCGTGCAGATCCTGGCCGCGATCTCGCACGACCTGCAGACGCCGATCACGCGGATGAAGCTGCGCGCCGAAATGACCGAAGACTCTGAAGACAAGCGCAAGCTGGTGGACGACCTCAACGAGATCGAGACGCTGGTGAAGGAGGGGCTGGCCTACGCGCGCGCCACGCATGGCGATGGCGAGACGCCGTCGCGGATCGACATCGTGTCGTTCGTCGAGAGCCTGGTCTACGACTACCAGGACACCGGCAAGGCCGTCACCATCCTGCAGCGTGCCGTCGGCACCCTCGAGACCCGCCCGCACGCCTTGCGCCGCATCCTGACCAACCTGACCGACAACGCGCTCAAGTTCGGCGGGGCGGCGGAGCTGAGCGTGCAGCGTGAGGACGGCGGCGCGGTGATCATCAGCGTGCTCGACCGCGGGCCCGGCATCCCGGCAGAGCAGCTCGAGTCTGTGCTGCAGCCGTTTGTCCGGCTCGAGGCATCGCGCAACCGGGAGACCGGCGGCACCGGCCTGGGCCTGGCGATTGCCCACCAGCTTGCGCTGGCGATCGGCGGCTCGCTGACGCTGCGCAATCGCGAGGGCGGCGGCCTGGAGGCGCGGCTCAGGGTGGGTTGAGCCGCCGCCCGCCACATTACCAGCCGCCCCCCAGCGCACGGAACGTTGCCACCGCCGCGCGCGCATTGTCGGCGCCCACACGTGCCTGCTGGTCGCGCGCGGCCAGCAGCAGGCGGTCTTCCTCCAGCACTTCGAACAGGCTGACCGCGCCGCCCTTGTAGGCGTCCTCGGCGGCGCCGCGCGAGCGCGCGTGGGCAGCCACTTCCACGGTCAGCTCCTTGCCCTGCAACTCCAGCTGGGTCAGCGTAATGATCGCGTTCTCCACGTCCTCGGTGGCGCGCAGCATGGCCTTGCGATAGGTGGCCAGGGCTTCGGCGTTGGCGCCCTTGGCCTGCGCCACTTCGGCGTCGACCCGGCCGAAGTCGAACAGCCGCCAGCGCAGTCCCGCGATCGCGGCGGGCTGGAAGGCGGACCCGGTGAACAGCTTGCCGGCGGAGAGGCTCTCGAAGCCGAGCAGCGCTGACAGCGACAGCTTCGGGTAGTACTCGGCAGTGGCCACGCCGATGCGGGCACTGGATGCCGCCAGCCGGCGCTCCGCGGCAATCACGTCCGGGCGGCGTTGCAGCAGGTTGGCCGGACCTTGCGCCACGGCGATCTGCGGCACGGCGGTGCATTCGGTCGGCGTCAGGAGTTCGGCGGCATAGGTGCCTGGATGCGCGCCCATCAGTACATCGAGGCGGTTCAGTTGTGTCTCCAGCTCGATCTGCAGCGGCGGGATGGTCACGCGGGTCTGTGCCAGCTGTGCTTCCGCCTGGGCCCGTTCCCGCTCCGCGCCGATGCCATCGGCCAGGCGCAGCTGAACCAGCTCGAGCAGCTTGGCATTGGTCCGCACCTGCTGTTGCGCGATGGCGATGCGCTGCTGCGCGCCGCGCACGCGGAAATAGGCATCTGCCGCTTCGGCGGCCACCAGCACGCGCACGCCCATGTGCTCGGCTTCCGCGGCCTGGGCCTCCGCGCTGGCGGCCTCGGCACCGCGCCGCAGGCCGCCGGCCACGTCGATCTCCCAGCTTGCCCCCACGCCTGCGCTGTACACCGTCTTGTTGCGGTCAAAGCCCGGCGCGTTCTTGCCGAGGCTGCCCAAGGGTCCTTCCAGCGACTGGCGCCGCCTGGCCACGCTGCCGGACAACGATGCCTGCGGCAGCAGTTCGGCGCCGGCGTGGCTGGCCGCGGCGCGCGCCTGGTCGACCCGCGCAATGGCCGCCGCCAGGTCGAGGTTCTGCTCCAGCGCGCGCTGGATGACGCGCGTCAGCGCGGGATCGTCAAAGGCCAGCCACCAGCTGTCCAGTGACGGCGCCGGCTGCGTGGCCTCGCGGGCGTCCAGCGCCGCTGCGTGCGGATAGGCCGCGGGCATGTCCGAGGCCGGCGTTTGGTACTCGGGGCCGACCGCGCAGGCCACCAGGGTGGCCGCGGCGCTGGCCGCAAGCAGGGTGGGCAGGAGGCGTGCGATACCGGCGCGGGTGCGTCGGAGCGGGGGATGGAATCGACTTTGGGGCATGACGGACACCTTTCAACAGCGACGGATAAAGCACAAGCCAAAAACTAACTTGCATGATGATAGTTACTACTCTAGACTAACTTTCAAATTGATAGCAACCCCATTTTCGGAGGAAGCCCGTCATGCAGAGAAAGCCGCTTGCTAAAACCCCGTGCCCCGTCGCTCGCACGCTGGCCCGCGTCGCCGACAGCTGGAGCGTCCTGATCCTGCGCGAAGCGTTCTACGGTGTGACGCGCTTTGACGAGTTCCAGCACAACCTGGGCATCGCGCCCAACATGCTGACCCGCCGCCTGAACTCGCTGGTGGAGGAGGGCATGCTGGTGCGGCGCCCGTACTGCGACCGCCCGCCGCGCTCGGAGTACGTCCTGACCGAGCGCGGCAACGACTTCCGCCCGGTCTTGCTGGCCATGCTGGCCTGGGGCAACAAGCATCTCGCGCCCGAAGGCGAAAGCGTGCAGCTGGCCAACCGGCTTACCGGCGAGCGTGTCGAGCCGGTACTGGTCGATGCCGCCAGCGGCCGCCCTGTCACCGACCCCGATTTCCACATCGCTCCCGGCCCGGCGGCTACCGACGGCCTGCGGCGACGGCTGAACCGCTCGGCCGAGGCCTGACCCGAACTCTCCCGAACCCTCCACCTATTCCGCCTCGCAGGCGGGGTAAGCCTTGAAAGCAGAAAGGAAGTGCCATGAGCAGTAATACGCTGACTGATCGGGCGGGTACCGAACCCGTTCCCGCTTCGAAATCCAAGGCCAGCCCCAGGCGGCTGCTGGCGACCGGCGCGCTGGTTGTCGCCGGACTGGCCGCGATCGGCTACGGCTACCACTGGTGGACAACGGCTCGCCACCTGCAGAGTACCGATGACGCCTATGTCGGCGGCGATGTCACGGTGATCGGCGCCAAGGTCGGTGGCTACATCGCGGAAGTCACGGTGACGGACAACCAGACGGTCCACGCGGGCGACGTGCTGGTGCGTATCGACGACCGCGACTACCGCGCCGCACTGGCCAAGGCGGAAGGCGCCGTGGCCGCGCAACAGGCACTGCTGGCAAACCTGGATGCCACCGCGCGCCTGCAGGAGGCGGTCATCGCCCAGGCCAGGGCTGGCATCTCGGCTACTAATGCAGACACCGTACGGGCGCGCGACGACCAGGTGCGCTACGCCAGCCTGGTGGCGAAGGCGGCTGTCTCCATCCAGAGCTCGCAGAAGGCTGACTCGGACTACAAGCAGGCCCAGGCCAATGGCGAGAAGGCGCGTGCCTCGCTGCTGGCCGCGCAGCGCCAGCTGGACGTGATCGGCACGCAGAAGCAGCAGGCGCAGGCGTCATTGGCGCAGGCGATTGCCGAGCGCGACATCGCCAAGCTGAACCTTGGCTATACGGAACTGCGCGCGCCCGTGGACGGCACCGTGGGCAACCGGCGCGCCCGCGTCGGCGCCTTTGCCGGTGCCGGCAGTCAGTTGCTGTCCATCGTTCCGGCCAGCGGGCTGTGGGTGGACGCGAACTTCAAGGAAGGGCAACTGGCGCACATGCGCCCCGGCATGCCGGTCGAAATTGAAGCCGATGTGCTGCCGGGGCGGGTCTTCCATGGCCACGTTGCCAGCCTGGCGCCCGCCACCGGTGCGCAGTTCAGCGTGCTGCCGCCGGAGAATGCCACCGGCAACTTCACCAAGATCGTCCAGCGCGTGCCGGTGCGGATCCGCCTGGACGAGCAGGACGCCCGGCTTGGCGTCCTGCGCCCGGGCCTGTCGGTGATCGCCCAGGTCAACACGCAGCCAGGCAAGCAGGTGCAGTGATGACCACGGCCACCCAGACCACCGCTGCGTCCGCCGTGGCGGCGATGCCGGACGAGATGTCCACCGCCGCCAAGGTGTTCGCCTTCAGCACGATGTGCGTGGGCATGTTCATCGCCTTACTGGATATCCAGATCGTATCCGCCTCGTTGCGCGATATCGGCGGCGCGCTCTCGGCCGGCGCCGATGAAACCGTCTGGGTGCAGACCAGCTACCTGATCGCCGAGATCATCGTCATTCCCTTGTCCGGCTGGCTATCGCGCGTGATGTCGACGCGCTGGCTATTCGCCGCGTCCGCGGCGGGCTTCACGGTGGCCAGCCTGCTGTGCGGGGTGGCGTGGGACATCAACAGCATGATCGTGTTCCGGGCGCTGCAGGGTTTCCTGGGCGGCTCGATGATCCCGATGGTGTTCACCACGGCTTTTGCCTTCTTCGTCGGCCCCCAGCGTGTCATCGCCGCCGCCACGGTCGGCGGGCTGGCCTCGCTGGCGCCGACGCTGGGGCCCACCATCGGCGGCTGGATCACCGATCACTATTCCTGGCACTGGCTGTTCTTCATCAACCTGGTGCCGGGTATCTTCGTCACCATCGCCGTGCCGCTGCTGGTCAAGGTCGACCGGCCCAACTGGTCGCTGGTGCGCGGTGCCGATTACCTGGGCATGGTGCTGATGGCGCTGTTCCTGGGTTGCCTCGAATACACGCTGGAGGAAGGGCCGCGCTGGGACTGGTTCGGCGACGACGTGATCCTGGCCACCGCCTGGATCTCCGGCTTGTCGGGCGTGGCGTTCATCTGGCGCACGCTGACCTATGCCAACCCGCTGGTGGACCTGCGCGCGCTCAAGGACCGCAACTTCGCGCTTGGCTGCTTCTTCTCCTTTGTCACCGGCATCGGCATCTTTGCCACCATCTACCTGACGCCGCTGTTCCTGGGGCGCGTGCGCGGCTTCAGCGCGCTGGATATCGGGCTGGCGGTGTTTTCCACGGGCGTGTTCCAGATGGCGTCGATCCCGCTCTATGCCTTCCTGGCCAACCGGGTCGACCTGCGCTGGCTGATGATGATCGGCCTGGGGCTGTTCGCGGTGTCGATGTGGTACTTCGCCCCCATCACGCACGACTGGGGCGCGGCGCAACTGCTGCTGCCGCAGGCGCTGCGCGGCATGGCCCAGCAGTTCGCGGTGGCGCCCACGGTGACGCTGACCCTGGGCAGCCTGCCGCCGGAGCGGCTCAAGCTTGCGTCCGGGCTGTTCAACCTGATGCGCAACCTGGGCGGGGCCATCGGCATCGCGGCCTGCGCGACCGCGCTCAACAACCGCGGCAACATGCACTTCCTGCGCGAGGCAGAGCACCTGAACATCCGCAATGAAGCCATGGGCAGCCTGTTGCAAGGGATCAGCGACCAGTTCGTCGCGGTCGGGCACGATGCGCTCGATGCGCAGACCGCGGCGCTCAGACAACTGTGGGGGCTGGCCTGGCGCGAGGCGCAGACCCAGACCTTTGGCGACATCTTCCTGCTGATCCTGGTCTGCTTCGCGATCGCCACCGCCATGGTGCCGCTGATGCGCAAGGTTGGGGTGCCGAAGGGCCCGTCGGCAGACGCGCATTGATGAAGGAACGACCATGAATATCAGTCTGTGCAAGCGGTTCCTGTCTGTCGCGCTGATCGCGGGGAGCGTCACGGTGGCGTATGCGGGGGAGCGCCCGCGCGACAACGGTGTGGCGTGCGCTCGTGCAGCGAATGCTTATTGCAATCTTCCAGATAAGGGCTATAGGCCAATGCCGCAAGGCGTGCCGCAGGGAGAGTCCGATTGACTGGTGTGCCAGTCCTCAACCGGGCTGCTTTGTATCTACGTATGTCGCCATCACGGATCCATACACAGCAATACAAATCCCCCTGAAATCCGACACATGCCGCTTGCCATGGCCTCCTAGACTCGTGCTCACATTGATCACGCAAACAGGAGAAGAAGATGTCGAAGACAGTCGATTTACCCCGTCGAGGCTTTCTGGGTGCAGCGGCAGCGACGCTGGCCACCGCGCCGTTCGGGCTGCCGCAGGCCGCCCGCGCGCAAAACGGTGTGTCGAAGGCGCCGGCGCTGCCCTTGACCACGCCGGGCACCCATGCCAGCTTCGCGCCGATCAAGCACGTCAATGCCGGCGTGCTCAATATCGGCTACGCCGAGGCCGGCCCTGCCACAGGGCCGGTCGCGCTGCTGCTGCACGGCTGGCCCTACGATATCCACAGCTTTGTCGACGTGGCACCGCTGCTGGCGGCCCGCGGCTATCGGGTGGTCATTCCCCACCTGCGTGGCTTTGGCTCGACGTCCTTCCTGTCTGCCGACACCATGCGCAACGGCCAGCCCGTGGCAATCGCCGCCGACATGATCGCGCTGATGGACGCGCTGAATATCCGCAACGCCGTCGTGGCCGGTTTTGACTGGGGCGCGCGCACCGCCGACATCATGGCGGCGATCTGGCCGGACCGCTGCAGGGGGCTGGTCTCGGTCAGCGGCTACCTGATCGGCAGCCAGGCAGCCGGCAAGCAGCCGCTACCGCCTGAGGCCGAGCTCCAGTGGTGGTACCAGTTCTATTTCTCCACCGATCGGGGCCGCGCCGGCTACCAGAAGTACACGCACCAGTTCGCCAGGCTGATCTGGAAACTGGCATCGCCGCAATGGCAGTTCGATGATGCGACGTTCAACCGCAGCGCCGCCGCCTTCGACAATCCCGACCACGTGGAAATCACCATCCACAACTATCGCTGGCGGCAGGGGTTGGCCAGCGGCGAGGCCAGGTTCGACGACTTCGAGAAGCGGCTCGCTACGGCGCCAGCCATCGGCGTGCCCACCATCACCATGGAAGGCGATGCCAACGGCGCGCCGCACCCCGAGCCCAGCGCCTATGCCAGCAAGTTCACGGGCCGCTACGAGCACCGGGACCTGACCGGGGGGATCGGCCACAACCCGCCGCAGGAAGCGCCCACAGCGTTTGCGCAGGCGGTGCTCGACGTTGACAGGCGCTGACGAAAGCGGGGGCGCAATGCGCAGATTGCTGATACTGGCTGCCATGACGCTGTCGGCGCTGGCATCGGAGCTGGGCGGCGCAGGCCATCGGTGCGCATGGTCGGGCATGCCCCGGACCATGCGCCCGGAGAAGCGGGCACGAAACAGGGGCGGCTCGGGCGCTGAGGGCTACACCGGCGCATGATAATATTCGCATGCGAACGAAAATCCCCCCCTTTATGGCGCACCTGACATGGAACATCGCCTCGTCTACCTGTTGAACGTGGGCCAGCGGCGCCTGCAGCGCTGGTCACAAACGCGCACTGCCGCGGGTGGCGTGACACCAGCCCAGGCCGGACTGCTTTTCTTCCTGGGCAGCAACGATGGCGCGCTGACGAGCGAGGCTGCCGCGGCGCTGGACCTGGGCGCGCCTGGGATGAGCGGCCTGGCCGACCGGACCGAAAGGGCCGGCCTGATCGAGCGCCGGCCGGACGAGAACGATGGCCGTGCCTCGCGCCTGTGGCTGACGGAGGCAGGGCGCCTGGCGCGCCAGCGTTCCAAGGCGAGCATGAAGGCATTGAATGCCAGGCTGACCGAAGGTTTCACCGCCGCCGAGATCGACGTGGTGGCGCGCTGGCTGACCAGCCTGCAGACAAAGTTTCCGGCCGCGGACGAGGGCGAGGTGTAGCCTGGCAGCGGCCGGAAAGCGAGGCAGTCGACTTACTGCCCGGCAACCCTGGTGAAGTCAGGTTTGCGTTTTTCGGCGAAGGCGGAGAATGCTTCCCGGGCTTCCGCACTGGCCAGCCGCTCCTCGAACCTGGCGCTTTCGCTGTTCATCTGCGAAACCAGTTTTTCCGCATCGCGCATGAGCTGTTTCATTGCGCTCAGGGAGCCCGCCGGCCTGGCGGCAATCTTCTCGGCCATCCGGCGCGCATCCGTGCGCAGCTGGTCATTGGCGCAAATCTTGTTCGCAATGCCCCATGCCACGGCGGTTTGCGCATCAAGCGGCTCGCCCAGCGCGAACATCTCGAAGGCCCTGGCGTGTCCGATCCGCAGCGGGAGCAGGTAACTCGACGCCGCTTCGGGAACCAGGGCGAGATTGACGAAAGGCGTGATCAGTTGCGCATCCTGGCCGAGTACGACGTAATCACAATGCAGCAGCATGGTGGTCCCGACGCCGACGGCCTTGCCATTGACCGCGGCGACAATCGGTACGGTCGAATTGGCAAGGGCGCGCAGGAAGCGATGCACGTGACGTTCGCTGGGGCCATTTCCCGAGGCGATCGCCGCGAATTCGCCGAGATCATTGCCAGCGGTAAAGCTGTCTCCGTCCCCCTGCAACAGCAATACCCGGATAAGCCGGTCCTGCTGTGCCTGCTCGATAGTGTCGGCAAGCGCGCCGTACATCTCGTTCGTCAAGGCGTTCTTCTTGTCCGTCCGGGCAAGCGTAAGGGTCAGCACGCCGCCGGTGAGGTCAACGCGGATTTCCGGGGTCATTGGTCGGTCTCCAGGTGAGAGTTGCACGCCTGCCGTGCAGGCTTCGCGATTAAGTTCGCATACGAAGTATATAGATGGTTCGCGTGCGAAGTAAACGATGGAGGCCGGGCAGCGTGCGGAATCAGCACCTGGACCAGCGTCCTCCACACAGACGGTGCGGGCAGACGCGTGCTTGCGGTGCTGATAGGCGCGGAATACAGCACAAGCGGAAAGCGAACTTGCATGATGATAGTGACTGCTCTAGACTGACTTTCAAATCGATAGCAAGTAGGTTTTTCGAGGGAGCCAATCATGCAGAGGAAGCCACTTGGTGAAACGCCGTGTCCGATCGCACGCACCGCGGCCCGCGTTGCCGACAGCTGGAGCGTATTGATCCTGCGCGAAGCCTTTTACGGCGTGACCCGGTTCGACGAGTTCCAGCAAAACCTGGATATCGCACCCAATATGCTCACCCGTCGCCTGAACTCGCTTGTCGAAGAAGGCATGCTGGAGCGTCGCCAGTACTGTGACCGCCCGCCCCGCTCCGAGTACATCCTGACCGAGCGCGGGCGCGATTTCCGCCAGGTGCTGCTGGCGATGCTGGCCTGGGGCAACAAGCATCTCGCGCCTGAAGGCGAAAGCGTGCAGTTGGCCAACCGGCGCACCGGCGTGCGCGTGGAGCCTGTGCTGGTCGACGCCGCCAACGGGCGCCCGGTCACCGATGCCGACTATCACCTTGCGCCCGGCCCGGCTGCCAGCGACCGCGTGCGCCAGCGGCTGACCCGCTCGGCCGAAGCCTGAGACGGATTTCCCGCATGGCCAATTCTTGTTGCAACTTTCAAGGCCCGGCCACCGGGCGCATACCGCATGGCGCCTCAACTGTAGTGCGTGCGGCCGATTGATACCGGGTGTTTGGCAGGGAGAATGCGATGCATGCAAGAGATGTCGTGCTGTGCCAGCCGGTGCGGACCGCTATCGGCGCCTATAACGGCTCATTGAAAGGCGCTCCGGCGGCTGATCTCGGCGCCGCGGCGATACGGGCAACCGTGGCGCGGGCGGGAATCGATCCAGGCGAGGTCGGCAGCGTGGTGTTCGGAAACGTGATCCAGGCCGGCAACCGCATGAACCCGGCCCGGCAGGCTGCCATCGGGGCAGGGCTGCCGGTTTCGGTTCCGGCGATGACCGTCAACCGTGTCTGCGGCTCGGGAGCGCAGGCGATCGCCACGGCCGCCGACGAGGTGCGGCTCGGTTATGTCGACATCGCTGTCGCCGGCGGCATGGAGAACATGGACCGTGCGCCATATCTGATGCCGTCCGGCCGCTGGGGGCAGCGCATGGGCGATTCCGTCCTGTACGACAGCATGCTGCACGACGGCCTGTTCGACGCCTTCTCCGGTGAGCACTCCGGATGGCATACCGAGGACCTTGTCGCCCGCTACGCCCTGACCCGCGAGGCCCAGGATCGCTGGGCCGAGCGTTCGCAGCGGAATTTCGCGCTGGCGCAGGCGAACGGGCGATTCACCGGCCAGATTGCCGGGGTGGCGACCAAAGGGAAGGGCGGTACGGCCATGTTCGACGTGGATGAAGCCAACCGCCCTGATACCAGCCTCGATACGCTCGGCCGGCTCAAGCCGGCTTTTCGACCGGACGGTACGATTACCGCCGGCAATGCGCCCGGGCTCAACAGCGGCGCAGCGGCCATGATCGTGGCCGAACGTTCGGTGGCTGAAGCCAGGGGGCTGGAGCCGATGGGACGATTGGCCGCTTATGGTGTCGGGGCCGTGGAGCCCGGCATGTTCGGGCTGGGTCCGGTCCCGGCGGTGCGGCAGGCGCTGCAACGCGCCGGCTGGGAGCTGGGCGACATTGAACGCATCGAGATCAATGAAGCATTTGCCGCGGTGCCGCTGGCCGTCGCGGCCGAGCTCGGATTGCCGCACGACATCATCAACGTCGACGGTGGCGCCATTGCCCACGGCCATCCGATCGGTGCGACCGGCGCCGTGCTGACGACGCGGCTGCTGCATGCCATGCGGGCCGACGGCATACGGCGCGGCATCGTCACGCTGTGCATCGGCGGCGGACAAGGGATTGCGCTGGCGCTCGAGGCGCTGGCCTGATCCGTCTGTTCTCGTGACGGGCGTGCATGGATCGGAAAGATCAGCGCAAACTATCTGGAGAAGAAATGAGCATTCAATACATTGAGGACCTCGCGCCGGGCCAGAAATACGGTTCGGGGCGGCTGACCGTCGAGCCAGAACGGATCAAGGCCTTTGCTGCCGAGTTCGACCCGCAGCCTTTCCACCTCGATGAAGCCGCTGCACACGACACCCTATTTCGTGGACTGGCGGCGAGCGGTTGGCATACCGCCGCGCTGACGATGCGCCTGCTGGTCGACGGCGAATTCCGGCCCGCAGGCGGCATTGTCGGCGCGGGCTTCGAGGAACTGCGCTGGCCAAAACCGGTACGCCCCGGCGATGAACTGCATATCGAGAGCGAGATACTGGAAGTGCGGATTTCGAAATCGCGCCCCGACCAGGGCATCGTGAAGGTGCGTACCACAACCTTCAACCAGGCCGGCGAGCCAGTGCAGGTTTTCACCGGCAACCTGATCGTCCGGCGGCGCCCCGCAGCCGCCGCGCAGGCAGATGCGTCATGAAGATTCTTGTACTCGGTGCGGAGGGGGGCATGGGCGGGATGCCAGTTTGCGCCGCGGCGATCGGGCATAGCCGCGGCGCAGGCGGGTGACCGCATTGCCCGGCCAGCTTGAGGCTCTTGGCAATGCGGGTCAGCTTGGCGTGTTCGTTGCTCAGGAAGGCTTGCGCCTGGGCCATTGTCATCGGCTCGATCGCGCGCTGGAGATTGACGGCGCGCCGGATACGGCTTTCCGGGCTGACCCGCCCACGCATTCATGGCCTCCACCACCCGTGCCGTCATGGCATCCGGTGTCTGTCGGATCAAGTGGCGGCCGTGGGCGTGTTCACGCCGCTGTCGTTCAAATCCGCGGGCGTCATCTCGTTCGCATCGGCAGGCATCCTGATTTGGTACCAGATGGCATACATCGCTGGCAGGAACACCAGCGTCAGCACCGTGCCGGCAAAGGTGCCGCCGATCAGCGTGTAAGCCAGCGTCCCCCAGAACACTGAATGCGTCAACGGTATAAAGGCCAGGATAGCCGCCAGCGCGGTCAGGATCACTGGCCGGGCACGTTGTACCGTGGCTTCGACGACAGCGTCGAACGGCGCCAGTCCCGCGCGCTTGTTCTGGTGGATCTGCCCGATCAGAATCAGCGTGTTGCGCATCAGGATACCGGACAGTGCGATCAAACCGACCAGGGCGTTGATGCCGAATGGCTGCCGGAACAGCAGCAAGGTCGGGACTACGCCGATCAGTCCCAGCGGGCTGGTGGCGAGCACCATGACCATGGCCGAGATCGATCGCACTTGCAGGATGATGATCAGCAAGGTCAACGCAAGCATGATCGGGAACAGTGGCAGCAAGGCCTTGGTGGCCTTGTCGGATTCCTCGGTGGCGCCGGCCTGCTCGATCCGGTAGCCGGCCGGCAGCCTGGCGATGACCGGTTGCAGTTGCTGCAGGACGGCCGCGGACACGTCGGGTGGCTGCAGCCCCTCGGCGATGTCGCCGCGCACCGTAATGGCAGGCGTTCGGTCGCGCCGGCGCAGGATCGGGTCTTCCATGCGCACATCGACGGTGCCTACCTGCGAGAGCGGAATGCGCTGTCCTGCCGCACCGGTCAACGTGAAGCCGGAGATCTTCTCCGGGTCCAGGCGTATGTCACCCGCGGCGCGTGCCAGGACCTGCACCGAGCGAATGTCCTCGCGGACTTCGGTGACCGGCAGGCCGTTGAGGAGAAGCTGCAATTGCTGGGCGACGCCGCTGGAAGTCAGGCCGACGGCCTGCAGCCGATCCTGCTGGAGCGTAAAGTGCAAGGCGGGCGCGCGCGGTCCCCAGTCGGTATTGACGGTTCTCATCAGTGGGCTGGTGTCCATCACCCGGCGCACGTCCGCCGCAATGGCACGCAGCTTGTCCGGGTCCGGCCCGGCGACGCGGAATGCCACGGGGAAGGGCGAGTATGGGCCGAATACCAGTTGGTTGACGCGCACCCTGGCCTCTGGCGCGAGTCCGGCGGCGACCGCCTGGCGCAGCCTGAGCTTCAGCGCCTCGCGTTCGTCCTGGTTCTCAGTCCGCACCACGATCTTTGCGAAGGAGGGATCCGGCAGCTCGGGGGACATGGCGAGATAAAACCGGGGCGCACCCTGACCGATGTAGGCCGTCACGATCTTCGCCTCTGCCTGCCTGGCGAGCCAGGCTTCCACCTTGGACGTTGCCGCGCTGGTCTGGGCGATGGACGTGCCATAAGGCATCTGGACTTCGACCAGCACCTCGGGCCGGTCGGAAGTCGGGAAGAATTGCTTTTTCACCAAGCCCATGCCCAGCACGGACACCACAAAGCTGCCCACCACGACGGCGGCCACGATCCATTTGCGCTGGATGACGCGCCCTAGCAGACGTCGGAAGCGGTTGTAGTTCAAGGTGCCATAGATGGCATCGTGGCCGCCTTCGGTCTTGCCGATCTCAGGCAGCAGCTTGACGCCCAGGTAAGGCGTGAAGGCGACGGCGACGATCCAGGACACGACCAGTGCAATGCCCACGATCCAGAACATGTTGCTGGTGTATTCGCCGGCGGTGGAACGCGCAAAACCGTTGGGCATGAAGCCCACCGCCGTCACCAGGGTGCCGGACAGCATCGGCGCGGCAGTGTGACTCCAGGCATAGGCGGAGGCGGCAACGCGGCCGTAGCCTTCCTCCATCTTGACCACCATCATCTCGATCGCGATGATGGCGTCGTCCACCAGCAGGCCCAGCGCAAGGATCAGCGCGCCCAGGGTAATGCGGTCAAAGTTCTTGCCAGTGGCCGCCATGACGACGAACACTGCGGCCAGCGTCAGCGGCACAGCCGCTGCAACGACGATACCGACGCGCCAGCCCATGCTCAGGAAACACACCGCCAGCACCACGAGCAGGGCGACAAAGAACTTGACCATGAACTCATCGACCGATGCGCTGATGTTGACGGACTGGTCGGTCACTTTGGTCAGGCTCATGCCCAGCGGCAACGCTTCATTGATTGCTGACACTTCCGCATCCAGCGCCTTGCCCAGGTCCAGGCCGTTCCAGCCGTCGCGCATCACGATGCCCAGCAGCAGTGCGGGTTCGCCGTTGTTGCGGATCAGGAAGGTCGCCGGATCCTCATAGCCGCGTTCAACCGTGGCGACATCCGAAAGCTTGAGGGTCCGGCCCTGCGCCACCACTGGCGTGTCCCGGATCTTCTGCAGTTTGTCGAAGGCGCCGTCGAGGCGAATGAAAACCCGGGGACCCGAGGTGTCGATCGAGCCGGCCGGCGTGAGGGCGTTCTGGCTGTTCAGCGCGGTGAAGATGTCCTGCGGCGAGATACCCAACGTGGCCAGGCGATCATGGGAAAAGGAAACGAAAATGCGTTCGGACTGTTCCCCGATGATGTTCACTTTCTTCACGCCCGCTACGTGCAGAAGTCTCTGCCGCAGTGTTTCGGCGTCGCGTACCAGCACCCGATGTGGCTCGCCTTTTGCCTTCAACGCAAACAGGGCGAAGGTTACGTCCGAATACTCGTCATTGACGATCGGGCCGATGACGCCGGCAGGCAAGCTGCCCGACTCGTCCAGAATCTTCTTGCGCGCCTGATAGAACTCCTCCTGGACCTCCGACGGCGGTGTGCTGTCGAGCAGGGTCACTGTGGTGAACGCCAGGCCAGGCCGCGTGTAGGTTTCGGTGCGGTCATACCAGCGCAGTTCCTGCATGCGCTTTTCCAGTCTTTCCGCCACCTGGTCCTGCATCTCCTGCGCCGTCGCTCCCGGCCAGGCCGTGATGACCGTCATGGTTTTCACCGTGAAGGCGGGATCTTCCGCCCGGCCCAGCTGGAAGAAGGCGATAGCGCCGGCCAGCGACACCAGGACGATCAGGAACAGCGTGACAGATCGTTCACGGACAGCGAGTGCCGAAAGGTTGAACCCACTCATTGCTGCACTCCACGAGCAGGAATCGGACTGGCTCCGGTTCCGCTTGCCGCGATGCGAACCTGCTCGCCGTCGCGCAGAAGATGGGCGCCGAGGGCAACGATCCGGTCCCCGACCCTGAGTTCACCTGCGACACGCGCGGCGTCGTCATCCAAACCGCGGACCTTCACCGGGCGCCAGGTGACGCGATTGGATCTCTCGTCCAGCACCCACACGCCAGGGCCTTTGCCCGGGTCGAAGAGGGCACCGATCGGCACCTGCAGGTCGACTTGCTTCGACGGGCGGATTTCCGGAATCCGGAGGGTAACGGTCGCGCCGAGCGGGGCCTCGGCCAGCGTGCCTTCGAGCACGTACCGTGCTTCGTAGGTGCGGGTCAGCCGGTCCGCCGAGTCGGAAAGCTGCCGGAGTTTCGCCGGCACGGTCAATGTGTCATTGCCGTATAGCGTCGCCTGGCTTACGGAGCCCACGGGGGGCCGGAGCGTTTCCGGCAGGTGAACGATGGCTTCGCGGCGGCCGGCATGCGCCACGCGTACCACGACCTGGCCGGCGTTGACGACTTGGCCGGCATCGGCCAGCGTCTCGACGACTACGCCGTCGGCGTCGGCGAGCAAAACCGCGTAGCCAGTTGCATTGCGCGCCACATCGGCCTGGGCTTCCGCTGCGTTGAGCTGTGCCCTGGCCGACTCCGCCGCGGCCTTGATCTGGTCATAGGACGAGGCCGATACGGCGCCGGACCCGACCAGGTCGCGATACCGGGCCTCATCCTCCGCGGTTTGCCTGGCCCGCGCCCGCGCGGCGACGACGGCCTCCTGCTGGGCGTGCGCCGCCAGCTTGAGGTCGTTCGGGTCGATGCGCATGAGCGGCTGGCCGCGCTTGACGGTCTGGCCGGTATCGACCAGCCGCTCCAGCACTTTGCCAGAGACACGAAAGCCCAGATCGCCCTGGACCCGGGCGGCAACGGTCCCCGTGAATGAACGTGTCGTGGCGGCCGGGTCCTGAACGGTCCCGATTCTGACCAGCGGCGGCTGGCTGCGCGGATCGGGAGGCGCCGTATCGCCGCAAGCGGCTAATACAAGCGGCAACACGCACGCGGCGGCGGATGAGGCAAAGCGGCGCTGAAGCATAAGGTCCTCTCAAGCGAGACTGGACCTGAATTATTGTTCTTGTGACCAATTTAGTCAATGGTCACAAGCAAATCCGCTAGCGATGTGCACCACCTTAAGGAGCAAGGCTGCGCAGTATCAGGCTGGAAAGCTGGACGTGGGCCTCCGCAGCGAGATCGAGGTTGTGCTGTAGCAGCAGCGGATCGATGTAAGGGCGCATGACGAGATAGATGCCCTTGGCGGTCTCATCCAGTGGCGTCTTGCGCTCAAACTCCCCGGACTTGCGTCCTTCCAGAACAATCCGCATTACCACTTGCTTGATGTGGTCCTCATAGGTCAGAACAGGCTGCCACCGCTCCTGGGCTGCCGCCGAAGCAATGGCGTAGAGTTTGCGGTCCTGGAAGAAAAGACGGGCGCTGGCCTCCATCAGGGCCTTGAACAGGCGCCGCAAACGTTCCGACGCGGTCGGGACGTCTGCAATCGCCGCATCAACCTCGGCCGTGATGGCGCACAGGCAGTTCGCGCAGATCACTTCTCCGATCGCCTGCTTGGAATCGAAGAACTTGTAGATGTAAGCCTTGGAAAAGCCGATCGCCTTGGCCAGGTCGGAAACTGTCGTCTTCTCATAGCCATACAGGCTGAAGTGCTCGGTCGCCGCCGCCACGATCTGGGAGCGGACATTGTGGTCGACAGGGCCTCGGGACGGCAGGGCGGTGGGTGTGGTTTCGGTCATGCAGCGAGCTTAGCGCTCCAGATGGCTGTTGACAACCAGTGACCATTTTATAATATAGTCACACATTCCTGTTCGCCCTGGCTTCCGTGAACCCCATGCTTACCCATCGCTTTCTTGCCCTGCTGTTGAGTGTCGGCGTATTGACGGGTTGCGCCGTCGGCCCCGACTACAGACAACCGGGCGCCCCGCTCCCCGACCGCTACCTGGGCCAGTCCGGCGTTGAACAAAGGCATGCGTCATCCGCTGCCGAGCTCGTCACGTGGTGGGAAGGATTTGGCGATCCGCTGCTGACCCGGCTGGTGTCATTGGCATTGGATCAGAACCTGGACCTGGCGCAAGCGTCGGCGCGCGTCACCCAGGCACGCGCGGGGCTCGGCGTGGCCAATGCGGCCTTGCTTCCTTCGGGCAGCGCCAGTGCGCAGGCGGCCAGAAACTATCAGTCGATCGAGACGCCCCTCGGGAAGCTGCTCGATGCAACGCCCGGCTTTGACAGATATGGCAACAGCTACGAGGCAAATCTCGGCGCAGCCTGGGAACTGGACGTATTCGGTGGACTGCGCCGTGGGCGGGAAGCCGCCCTGGCGGAGTACCAGGCATCGACTGCGGGCGCGACCGCGACGCGTCTCGCTGTGGCCGCCCAAACTGCGGATCTCTATATCACCGTGCGCGGACTGCAGTCCCGCATTGCCATCGCCAGGCAGCAAGTGGAGACCCAGCAGAAGCTGCTTTCGACGGTGAGCCTGCTTTACAGCAAAGGGCTTGCAGCCGAACTGGAGGTACGACAGGCCGAAGGCGCGCTCGCTCAGGTCCGCGCGACCGTCCCGGTGCTGGAGACAGGCCTCGATGCAGCGTTGAATGCGCTGGACGTAATGCTTGGTGTTCCGCCCGGCACGTATCGCGCCGAACTGGCCGGCCCTGAAGCGATTCCCGCCGCACCGCAGCTCGCCGGAACGGGCTCGCCGGCGGATCTGCTGCGACGCAGGCCCGATCTCATCGTCGCGGAGCGCCGGCTGGCGGCGGCGAACGCACGAATCGGTGTAGCCATTGCGGAGTACTACCCAAAATTCTCGCTCAGTGCCCTGTTGGGCAGCGCCACAACCGTAGCCAGCGGGAACCTCTTTTCCGCGGGCGCAAGCCAGGCAGCAGGCGTGCTGGGCCTGCGCTGGCGTCTGTTTGATTTCGGCCGCATCAATGCACAGATCGAACTGGCCCGAGGGCAGGAGGCAGAAGCGCTGGCGGCATACCGTCAGGCTGTGCTGCGCGCGACCGAGGATGTCGAAAATGCCTTCTCCGCGCTGATCAAGCGTGAAGATCAGGCAGGCACGCTGGCACAAGGCGAGACCTCGCTGACCCAGGCGCGCAATGCCTCATTTGCCGCCTACCAGAAAGGCGTGGTCCGCTTGATTGAGGTCTTGCATGCTGACGAGAGTCTTCTGCGGACGTCCGACGCCAGAGCGCAGGCACAGACAGAATCAGCGCGGGCCGCCGTGGCGGCGTTCAAGGCGCTCGGCGGGGGGTGGGAACCGGCAGCTGCCTTATAGGGCAATACCGCTCTAGTTGCCGGCTTTCTGGTAGTCGCGCACTGGCGTCAGAAACTCCAGCGTGCGTGGTGCTTTCAGCAAATTGGCCAGCACCGCCTCATATTCGCGCCGGTAGGACGCTTTCAGGTGGTGGTCCCTGAAATGCTGCGCGCTGCAGGCCCAGTTCTCATAGAGAACAAGCGTGTCAGGATCTTCGAGCGAGCGGTGCAGATACGTGTTGATAAAGTCCGGCTCCTTCGACATCTGGTTGAGGACATCAAGGAGTTTTGACTCGAGCTCGGCGCGCCGCTCGGGCTTGCCCGGCAGATGGACGATAAAGGCAATGGATTGGTTCATGGTACTGCTCCAGGCAGGATGGGCCACCTCATGCGCGGACCGCGCTCACGCCGCGGCCCGCAAAGGCATTGACTTACAGTTGGCTCATGCCACCGTCGGCGATGATTTCGGTACCAACGATGAAGGCCGATTCCGGCGCCGACAGATGCAGCACCGTCGACGCAATCTCGGCCGGCTGGCCGAAGCGGCCCAGCGGGATCTGGCTCTGGATCTGCGCGGCGGTGGCCGACAGGGTGTCGGCTTCCAGGCCCAGCTTGCCATACAGCGGCGTCGTCACCGGCCCGGGGCTGACCACATTTACCCGGATGCCCGAGCTGACCAGCTCACCCGACAGGGTCCTGGCCAGCGAGATCAGTGCTGCCTTGCTGGCGGCATACACGGAAGACATCGGCATGCCGATGCGCGCATTGATCGAGCCGTTCAGCACGATCGACGTGCCCGGGTTCAGCAGCGGCAGCAGCGCCTGGATCTGGAAGTACGCGCCCTTCACGTTGGCGTTGAAGGTGGCGTCCCACAGTGCCTCGTCCACATCGGCAACGGCGGCAAACCTGGCAATGCCGGCGTTGATGAAGACGGCGTCCAGGCGGATGCCGGCGTCGGTCAGCTGGCGAGCCAGGTCACGCGCGGCCTGCACGGTGCCGGTTTCGTTGCGGATGGCGATGGCCTCGTTGCCGAGCGTGGCGCGGGCGACTTCCAGTGCCGCTGCGTCGCGGCCGGTGATGACCACGCGGGCCCCTTCCTGGGCGAATGCCTGGGCAGCCGCCAGGCCGATTCCGCTGTTGCCGCCAGTGACCAGAACGGTCTTGCCTTCGAAGCGATTCATGATGTCCTCCGGTTGGGAAAGTTGAACTTGAACAATCGCGTGACTGCAGTATGGGCGCTGGCCTCCGGTTTGCCATACGATCGATCCGACGAACACGTTCGAAGGAGTCGCACATGTTGTCGGAAGACGAACTGGCCCTGCTGGAGGCCATCCGCGAGGCCGGCAGCCTGTCGCGCGCGGCGGCCAGGCTGGGCAAGGCGCCGTCCACGGTGTCGCACGCCGCGCGGCAGCTGGAGCAGCGCTTCGACGCACTCCTGTTCGACCGCCGCCGCTACCGCCTGCAGCTGACGCGTGCCGGCGAATTGCTCACAGAAGAAGCCGCCCGGCTCGCGCAGGATGTCGCGCGCGTCACACAACGCGTGCGGCAGGTCGCCAACGGCTGGGAAGACCGGTTGTGGATCGTGACCGACGAGCTGATGGAATTCGAGACCCTGATGCCCGTCATGCATGCGTTCGACGCGCAGGAATCCGGCGTGGCGCTGCGCGTCACGCACGAAGTGCTGGCCGGCACCTGGGAAGCGCTGCGGGACGGCCGCGCCGACCTGGTCATCGGTGCCACCAACGAGCCGCCCGCCATCCCTAACCTGGGGTGGTTCGAGCTGGGCGTGATCGAATGGGTGTTTGCGGTTTCGCCCCGGCATCCGCTGGCGGCCGCCCGCCAACCATTGACGCGTGAGGAGATCGCCCGCCATCGTGCCGTGGTGGTGGCAGATTCATCACGCCTCACGGGCGGCCGTGCTTACGGCATGGTGGGCGGACAGCGCCTGCTGGCCGTGCCGAGCATGCGAGCCAAGACCCTGGCGCAGCGCGATGGCCTGGGGATCGGCTGGCTGCCCAGGCACCGGGTCGGCTCGCTGCTGCAGCGCGGCGAACTGATAGAGAAGCGCACCGCCGACCCGCGCGAGCCCAACCTGCTCTACGTGGGCTGGCGCGGCGATCACGAAGGCCGCGCGCTGCAATGGTGGCTGGAGCAGTTGCGACGGCCCCGGCTGGCCAGGCTGCTGGTGCGGGGCGTCGACGCCTACGCGTAGCTGGCAGGGCAGCGTCCTACCATCTAAAGTAGCTTGTGGCTTTGCGGTACCAGGCAAGGAGAATCGTGATGGCCCAAGGATTCGACGCGATCATCATCGGCACCGGGCAAGCCGGCCCCGCACTCGCTGCGCGGCTGGCCGGCGCGGGTATGAAAACGGCCGTCATCGAGCGCGCGCGTTTTGGCGGCACCTGCGTGAACACCGGCTGCATTCCCACCAAAACCCTCATCGCAAGCGCGTACGCGGCGCAACTGGCGCGGCGGGCTGCCGAGTACGGCGTGACCATCGGCGGGCCGGTCGCGGTCGACATGAAGCAGGTGAAGGCACGCAAGGACGAGATCTCCGGCCGTTCCAGCAACGGTGTGGAACAGTGGATGCGCGGGCTGGAGAATGGCACGGTCTATCAGGGGCACGCTCGCTTCGAAAGCGCGCGCAGTGTGCGGGTCAACGGCGAACTGCTGGAAGCCGACCGGATTTTCGTGAACGTCGGCGGCCGGGCCCTGGTTCCGCCCATGCACGGGCTGGACCAGGTACCGTACCTGACCAACTCGAGCATGATGGAGGTGGATTTCCTGCCGGAGCACCTGATCATCGTCGGCGGCAGCTACATTGGCCTCGAGTTTGGCCAGATGTACCGCCGTTTTGGGGCCAGGGTGACCGTTGTCGAAAAAGGCCCGCGCCTGATCCAGCGCGAAGACGAGGATGTGTCGCAGGCAGTGCGGGAGATCCTGGAACGCGAGGGGATCGAAATCCGGCTCAATGCCAATTGCCTGAGCGCGCGCAGGGAAGGCGATCACATTGCGGTCGGGCTGGATTGTTCGGACGGGGCGCGCGACGTCCACGGCTCGCACCTGCTGCTGGCGGTGGGGCGCGTGCCCAACACCGAGGACCTGGGGCTGGACCAGGCCGGGGTCGAGACCGACGCTCGCGGCTATATCCAGGTAGACGAACAGCTGCGCACCAACGTCCCTGGCATCTGGGCGCTTGGCGATTGCAATGGCCGCGGTGCCTTCACGCATACGTCATACAACGACTATGAGATCGTCGCTGCCAACCTCCTCGACAACGATCCCCGCAAGCTGACGGACCGCATCGCGGCCTATGCCATGTTCATCGACCCTCCGCTCGGCCGCGCCGGCATGACGGAAGCAGAAGCCCGGCAATCCGGACGCAGGCTGCTGGTCGGCTCTCGCCCCATGAGCCGCGTCGGGCGAGCCGTGGAGAAGGGCGAGAGCCAGGGCTTCATGAAGGTCGTGGTCGACGCCGATACCCGCATGATCCTGGGCGCCGCGATCCTCGGCTTGACCGGCGATGAGGTGATTCACTCACTGCTCGACATCATGTATGCCAAGGCTCCCTATACCACCATCAGCCGCGCGATGCACATCCATCCGACGGTGTCGGAGCTGGTGCCGACGCTGCTGCAGGAGCTGCGGCCACTGGCCTAGGTGCCGCCTCCTTCAGAGCAGTTTGCATGCCTCATCGAATTCCAGGCGGGGGCTGCGTGGGAACAGCTTGGCAGGGTCGCCATAGCCAAGATTGCACAGGAAGTTCGATTTCACGTGGCTGTCCGGGAAATATTCGAGCTGGAAGGCATTGTCCTTAGGGTCCGCGGGAAAGAATTCGTGATCGACCTTGGCATTGTCGAAGCCGGACATCGGCCCGCAGTCGAGCCCCAGCGAGCGGGCGGCGATGATGAAGTACGCGCCCTGCAGGGAACTGTTTCGCCTCGCGGTAGTCAGCGCGAGCTCGGGGGTTTCGGCGAACCACGAGCGTGCGTCCGCATGCGGAAACAGCTTGGGCAGAAGTTCGTAGAACTTGATGTCATAGGCGATGATGGCTGTGACCGGCGCGGCCATGGTTTTCTCTACATTGCCCGGCGCCAGCGCGGGCAACAGGCGCTGCTTGGCCTCAGGGGTACGCAGGAACAGAATGCGCGCGGGAGAGCAGTTGGCGCTGGTCGGCGCCCATTTCATCAAGTCATAGAGCTGCCGCAGGGTTTCGTCGCTCACGGGCTGGTTCAGCCATGCGCTGTGCGTGCGAGCATCGCGAAAGAGCAGATCCATGCCTTCTTCACTCAAGCGCTTGTTCATGGTTATCTCCTGGAAACGGGACCACGCGGCTGCCCGGCCAGGGCGCCGCTTCTGTCTAGCATAGGCAGCGCCGCTCGCCGCCGCGCCGCAGGCTTTCGCATGGATCCGCAGAGATTGTCCGCGCCATCGGCATGTGCCAGCGCGGGCAGGGGCTCAGGTATCCGCAAAGCCGCTTTGGCACGCCGGGCGAAACGCGCAGTGATCCGGTCGAAGTGACGATTGCCGGCCCTGGTGCTCGCGGTGATACTGGCAAACACCTGGCGCACCTGTGCCACGAAAAATGGGGGAGCAATGGCGAGAAGGCAAAAGCTTGTGCAAACACATACGCCGCGCGCGAGTTCCCCCTGCACCAGCTACCCATCAGGGTGGTGCGCGGCCGTCGCGCGCCTGTCATTGTGAAACCACTCGTCTGCGCTTGCCTGCCTGGCTTCCTCAAGCTGGCCGGGCGCGCGACGCATCGGTTCATGTAGCAAATGGCAGGAGTCATCACCATGGAAACCTCAACCCCCAGCGGAAATCCCTTGCAGGATCTTTCCGCCAACCTGGCAGCCATCGCCGAGCGCGTCGGCCAGAGTGTCGTGGCGGTGCACGGGCGGCATCGCTTTCCCTCCAGTGGAGTCATCTGGCAACCCGGCGTGGTGGTCACGGCCGCGCATACGCTCAGGCAGGAAGACGGCATTGAAGTCACCCTGGCCGATGGCCGTAGCGTGGCGGCCGTCCTGGCGGGACGGGACCCTGGCACCGACCTGGCCGTACTGAGGCTCGATGGCGTGGAGTTGAACCCGGTCGAGAGCGGTGATGCGCGCGCCCTCAAAGCGGGCCATCTGGTGCTCGCGGTGGCGCGAGTGGACCGGCTCGGCACCAGCGCGGATTTCGGCGTTGTCGGCACTGCCGGCGGTCCATGGCGTACCTGGCGAGGCGGGCAGTTCGACGCCTTCGTGCGGCTTGACGGCGGCCTGCGCCCCGGTTTCTCCGGAGCGGCCCTGGCGGATATGCAGGGGCGGGTCATGGGCCTGTGCACATCGGCGCTCGCGCCTGGCGCCGGCATCCTGATTCCGGCTGCGACCGTGGCGCGCGTGAGCGGCGAACTGCTAAGCAAAGGACGTGTCTCGCACGGCTACCTTGGCGTGGGCACGCAGCCGGTGAACCTGTCGGAGTCTTGGGTGACGAAGCTGAATCTGGCATCCGGGCGCGGGTTGCTGGTGGTATCGCTTGCGGCGGGCGGGCCCGCGGAGCAAGCCGGGGTGCTGATCGGAGATGTGCTGGTCGAACTGGATGGCAAGCCATGCCAAGACATGGACGACGTCCATGCCGCGCTGGGCGGCGACCGCATCGGGCAGTTGCTGAAGATCGGGCTGATCCGGGGTGGCGAGCGCAAGGAGTGCTCGGTCACGGTGGGCGAACGCCAGTCACGGAATTCGTGCAGCTGAGATTCATGCAAGCCGTCGCATGCCGGATGCCAGGATGACCGCGGCTCTGACCGAAACGCTCACCCCACGCGAGCTTGAAGTGCTGGCCATGCTCGCCGAAGGGCTTGGCAACAAGGAAATCGCGCGCCAACTCGACATATCGGACAACACGGTGAAGTTCCACCTGTCCGCCATTTTCGGCAAGCTCGGCGCAAGCAGCCGCACCGAGGCTGTATTGCAGGGTATGCGGCACGGTCTCATCCTGGTGTAGGAGGCTCAGCCCGGAGTCACATCACCAGCGCGCATCAGAGGAACGGCGCAATGTTCGCCATCGCGCGCGACACGTAGGCCTCCTTCTCGCCCACTGGCGCCACATAGTCAATCGCGCTGCGTGCAGCCTCGACGCCTTCCAGGCGGGCGATGAACCAGGCGGCCAGGTACTGCGACGCCAGGCATCCGCCGGCGGTTGCAACGTTTCCCTTGGCGACAAACGGCTGATCGAGCACAGCCACGCCGGCCTCCACTACCCATGGCTTGGAGATCAGGTCCGTACAGGCCGGAACGTCGTTCACCAGGCCCAATTTGGCGAGGATGAGCGTGCCCGAGCATTGCGCGCCCAACAACTGGCGCGTCGGGTCGAAGCGCAGTTGCGACATCAGCGCGGCATCGGCAACGACGTCCCGGGTTCGTATCCCGCTACCCACCAGCACAGCGTCCGCGTTGCATGCGTCCTCCAGCGATGCTTGCGACTCAATCACCACACCGTTCAGCGAACGCACCTTGGCCGCCGGGCTGGCGATCGAAACCCGCCAGCCGGGCCGCTTGACCCGGTTGAGGATGGCGAGCGCGATCAGCGAGTCGATTTCGTTGAAACCTTCGAAGGTCAGGATGGCAATATGCATGGGGCCTCGTGGGAGTGGAGACGTTGGGTTGCGCCATCGTAGAGCCGGCAGTCAGTACATTCAAATAATTGTTATAGATACGCTCAGGCTGCGTCCTGCGGGTCCGCAAACGCCGCCATGCGCAGGACCGCTTCCCTGAGCTCCGACCTGAGTTGCGCCACCAGCTCCGCGGCCGGCAGGGACCTGGCCAAGGGCGCTGCCTGCCCGGCCCACTGCGCTGCATACTCAGCGCTTCCCGCGGCCTTGGCTGCGGCGTGAAGCGCCTTTCCCGCGTCATAGGCGATCGGGTAGTCCGGCACCGGCGGTGCGTCGGCGGCGATGCCGAGTGCCGTGAGCCGGTTGGTGAAGCCCCTGGCCGCGCGGCCCGATATGGCGCGGGTGAGCGTGGTCGCGCGCGGCTGGGGCGCGGTCAGCGCCGCGCGATAGGCGGCATCGGCAGATGACTCCGGGCAGGCGACGAATGCGGTGCCAAGCTGGGCGGCTTCCGCCCCGAGAGCCAGCACCGCGGCAATGCCTGCCCCGTCCATGATGCCGCCCGAGGCAATCACCGGAAGTTTCGTGCCCAGCACCAGGAGACGCACCAGAGCCAGCGTGCCGAGGCCTTCGTCGTAGCCATCGGTGTCGAAGGCGCCGCGGTGTCCGCCGGCTTCGATGCCTTGCGCGACGATGGCGTCCACGCCGGCGGCCTCTATCTGGCGCGCTTCATGCAGCGACGTTGCACTGGCCAGCAGCACGATCCCAGCCGCGCGCAGCGCGTCAATTTTCTGCTGGGCGGGAAGGCCGAAATGGAAGCTCACGACCGCTGGCTTTTCTTCCAGCAGCATCTGGAACATGGCGTCGTCGGCCACGAAACTCTTGTAGATCTCGCGCAGGCTCGCCGGTGTGGTCCCGCCGTGCTCGGCAAACTGGGCGGCAAGGTAGCTGAGCCAGGCCTGCTCGCGCACCTCATCGGCCTTGGCCGGGGCGTGGCAGAACAGGTTGACGTTGAATGGCTTGCCGGTCAGCGCTCGGGTCTCGCGAATGGTCTTGCGCGCGGCTTGCGCGTCCATTGCCCCGACACCAAGCGAGCCCAGCCCGCCGGCCTCCGACACGGCGGCAGCCATGGCCGCTGTGCTGACACCGGCCATGGGCGCCTGGATGATGGGCGTGGAAATGCCCAGGATTGAAAGAAGGTTGCGGCGGTGGCTGGAGGGCGTGGAAGTGTCCATGAAGGTCTCTTTCTCTTTGAAGTGCAGGATTCCGCTCGGGAGCTCATCGAAGGCGAGGCTGTACCGGAGGGTATCGAGCATGCCATGAAATCCGGCGGCGTGAGATGTTGCTGCGGCTTCGCAATGGATTGTTCATCGCGCGGCGCATCCGGTCCTGTCGGTGCGGGGCAAGGTGGCTTACCGCACGCGCCCCGCATTGCAGGCTTGGGATACCCGGCAACTATCGACTAGCTTGGAAGCCTTGGGGCCGCTTCGATGGGGCATTTGATGAAGACGATCACAGGGCGCCTGGTCACGATTGTTTCCGTGGACATAGCAGCGGGCCTCCTTGCCGCAAGCGGCGCGTGGGCCTCTGACGTCGTCTGCAAATCCACTGCGCGCGAACCCCCCGTACGCTGCAACAACCCGGATGGCTCCGGGGTGAGATGCAACCTTGCGACGGGCGAGGTCGGCCAGAAGGCGCGCCCGCGGCATCTGATCTGCGATTCCTCCAGGCTGTCAGAGCGCTACGAGCGCATCTACGCCGAGCAGCAGAGGATGCTGCGCAAGGGCAGGATCCTGGACTCGGACATCGCGGCGTGGCGCGGCCGGCGCGATGCCTGCGACTCGGTACGCTGCCTGGAAAGCCTGTTCGGCAGATTCTGGCGGGAGCGGGATTCGATGCGAATCACGCCAGGCCGCTCCGACGCCGCGAATCCGGCGGCAACTGCCAGATCGACCCCGGCCAGCCAGGAGGCGGCACCGCCGCCCGAGGCGGCTTCCGCACAGGCCCCACAGACCTCAACGCAGATTCCTGCGCCGACGCAGCGCGTGCAAGAAGAGCCGCCGCCGGCGGAGCCGCCTGCCATGTCGCCCGCACCGGAACCCGTCGAACCAGCACGGCCGACGGCTCCCGCTGTCGCAGCGCTGCCGGTCTGGCACGCCACAGCGCCTCCGGTTGCCGAGAACGAGAACAGCCGCGCGGACAAGTCCCATCCGGCAGCCCTTGCCGTGGAGAGCCTGCTTTCAGGGCTGGTCGTGATGGGTGCGGGTTTACTGTGGACGCGCCGTGCTGCGAGCGCGCAGGATCGGACGCGTTTCGCCATCCCGGCGGCGGCGGTGGTCGTCTATGGCTTGCTGCTTGTGAATGCGCTGCTGCTGCCGTTTACGCTCGCCGTGAAGTGAGGGCACTGGCGCCTTACCGACGCCAATGCATGGCGCCGCATCTTGAGCAGGCGGTGGCCATCGCGGCTCGGCGTGCAGCAGCTATGCATGGATGCGCCGCACCGGCGTTCAACGCCCCTTGAAAATCGGGTGCCGGGCGCAAACCGACAGCACGATGCGCTCGGACTGCACCAGGTAGTCGTTGAGGGCCGCGGCACACTCTGCGAGCTTGCCCGCCTCGAACAACTGCAGGATGTGCTGGTTCATCTCGACATATGGGCCATGCAGGAATTCCGCATCCTGCAGCATGCCGAAAGCCAGGCGCAGCTCGGCCAGCAGGTGGGAGAACATCACGTTCAGCCGCTCGCTGTCGGCCAGTTCCACGATGGCCATATGGAACTCCATATTGGCGGTGCCCGCGCCCTGCCAGTCGCCGCTGTCGCGGCAGCGCAGTCCCATTTCCACCGCTTCGCGCAGGTGCTTCCTGGCCGGATGGCTGGGATAGGCCTGGGCGATGGCCTGGCACTCGATCATGCGGCGCACGCGGTAGATGTCGATGATGGCCGCGATGCTGGGAATTGCCACGGATACGCCGCGGTTGGGTTCGTGCTTGAGCAGGCCTTCCTTGGTCAGCACGCGAAAGGTCTCGCGCAAGGTGTTGCGCGAGATCTGCAGGCTCTCGCTAAGCGCGGCTTCCGACAAGCGCTGCCCGGGCGCGAATTCGCCATGCACGATGCGCTGGCGAATCTGCTCCGTGACCCGCTCGGCCAGGTTTCTTACGTCAGTACTGGATGTCATGTTGGCTTACGTCGGGGGCGACAGGTTCCGGCATGCCCCCGTGCGGCGATGTTATCTCACTTTGTTGAACAATAGGCACAAGATTGGTGCGAACGATGCCCTACAGGCGTGACTTAGGTGTATACGAGGATCGAATAGCAGCCAATATTGTTCAACAATAAGGCACGGTGGTTGAGTCATACGTGCATATAAATGAACATGGTATGTGTTTTGCTAGACAGCGGCTGGGGTGCGGGGCCGCTGTTTAGCAGTCTTGCTCGCTACCGGAACTTCGTCGTGAAGACAGCACGACGAGCCTTGTCCACGCTTTGTCCTTATCCATAGTGAGCGCAACCATGTGGCTTAAAGAAACCAACCAGGCTGAGCGCAAGACGCTCTTTGCCGCCTTCGTCGGCTACGGGGTCGATGCCTTCGACTACATGATCTACACCTTCATGATCCCCACCTTCATCCTGGTGTGGGGCATGACCAAGGCCGAGGCTGGCTACATCGCGACGGGCGCGCTCATCAGCTCGGCCATCGGCGGCTGGCTGGCCGGCATCCTGGCCGACAAATATGGCCGCGTGCGGATCCTGCAGCTGACCGTGCTCTGGTTCAGTTTCTTTACGTTCCTGAGCGGCTTCACCCAGTCCCCCGAGCAACTGTTCCTGACCCGCATGCTGCAAGGCCTGGGCTTCGGCGGCGAATGGTCGGTCGGTTCCTTGCTGATCGCCGAGATGATCCGGGCCCGCCACCGCGGCAAGGCGGTCGGACTGGTGCAAAGCAGCTGGGCCATCGGCTGGGGCCTGTCGGCGATTGCATTCTGGGCGGTCTATGCCGTGTTCGAGCAGCAATACGCATGGCGCGTGCTGTTCTGGGCCGGCGTGCTGCCGGCGATCTTTATCCTGTATATCCGCCGCAATATCTCCGAGCCCGAGGTGTATCAGGAAACCAGGGCCAAGCTGGCCCGCACCGGCCAAAGCAATAGCTTCATGCTGATCTTCAAGCCCGGCGTGCTGCGCGTGACGGTGCTGGCAAGCCTGCTGGCGACCGGCATGCAAGGTGCCTACTATTCGGTGACGACCTGGCTGCCCACCTACCTCAAGATGGAGCGCAATCTCTCCGTGCTCAACACCAGCGGCTACCTGATGGTGCTGATCGCCGGGTCCTTCGCCGGCTACCTGACCAGCGCCTGGCTGTCCGACCGCCTGGGGCGCCGGCGTTGCTTCATGCTGTTTGCGGTGAGCGCGGCCTTCCTCGTGATCTGCTATACGCAGTTGCCGATCACCGACGCTGCGATGCTGGTGCTGGGTTTTCCGCTGGGCTTCTTCCTGTCCGGCATCTTCTCGGGGATGGGGGCCTACCTGACCGAGCTGTACCCGAGCCATATCCGCGGCTCCGGCCAGGGTTTCTGCTACAACTTTGGCCGTGCGGTCGGTTCCGTATTCCCGGCCATGATCGGGCATATGAGCGCATCAATGTCGCTGGGTGTTGCCATCGGCTATCTCGCCGCCGGCGCCTATGGGCTGGTCGTCATCGCCTGCCTGCTGTTGCCGGAAACGCAAGGGCGCGAACTGCTCGCCGAAGCCGGGGCCGAGGCTGCGCATTGATCAGATCCAAGACACTGGAGCAACCCTCATGCAAGATTCCGCACTGGAACGCACCCGCATCGCCGCCGTGAACGCCGCGCGCGCAGCGCGCGCAAGCTACCGTGCCGGCACCGTACAGCCTACCGCCGGCATTGCACCGGGGATGACGCAAGCCAACATGATCGCGTTGCCGCGCGACTGGGCCTGGGACTTCCTGCTGTACGCACAACGCAACCCCAAGGCCTGTCCCGTGCTCGACGTGATCGAAGCGGGTGCACAGCAGACCGTGCTGGCGCAAGGGGCCGATATCCGCACCGACATCCCGCTGTATCGCGTGTGGCGCGACGGCAAGCTGGTGGAGGAGGTGGCGGATGCCACGCCCCTGTGGACTGAGCATCCGGATCTGGTCACCTTCCTGATCGGCTGCAGCTTCACCTTCGAGACGCCGCTGCAAGAGGCAGGCATCGAGGTGCGGCATATCGCCGACGGTTCCAACGTGCCGATGTACCGCACCAACCGCCAGTGTCGCCCGGCTGGCCGCCTGCATGGCGAGATGGTCGTGTCCATGCGGCCCATCCCCGCGCATCGGGTTGCCGATGCGGTCTCCATCAGCGCACGCTTCCCGTCGGTGCACGGCGCGCCCGTCCATGTCGGCGATCCGGCCGCGCTCGGCATTGCCGATCTCGCCAGGCCTGACTTTGGTGACGCCGTGCGTATCGAGCCGGGCGAGATCCCGGTGTTCTGGGCTTGCGGCGTCACGCCCCAGGCGGCCGTGATGGCGTCAGGCGTGCCGTTCGCCGTGACGCATGCGCCAGGCCACATGTTCATTACCGACGTGCCAGACAGCACGTATCACGTCTAGGACCGTTGGGTCATTGCGGAGCTAGTTTTGCGTTTTCTGCCCGTCACTTCGAATGCCCTGCTGGTGGAACTGGCCGATCTGGACCAGACCCTGGCCCTGCTTGCCTCGCTGCAGCGCGATCCGCTGCACGGCGTAGCGGAGCTGGTGCCCGCCGCGCGCACCATCCTCGTCCACTTCCGCCCAGCGGCCACCAGCGCCGCCGCGCTGGTATCGGCCATTGCCGCGCGCGACCTGTCGCAGCGCGTGGAGCGCAGCAACATCCTGGTCGAGATTCCGGTGCGCTATGACGGCGAGGACCTGGCCGAGGTGGCCCAGCTGCTTGGCATCACGCCCGCGGAAGTGGTGCGCCGCCACACCGGCAGCGAATACACCGTTGCCTTTACCGGCTTTGCGCCAGGCTTTGCCTATCTCAGCGGCGGCCATCCCAGCTTCGACGTGCCGCGCCGCAGTACGCCGCGCACGCGTATTCCCGCCGGCGCCGTGGGCCTGGCGGGCACTTTCAGCGGCGTGTACCCGCAGGCCAGCCCGGGCGGCTGGCAGATCATCGGGGTCACCCCCGTGGCCATGTGGGACCTGAATCGCGAACAGCCTGCGCTGCTGCAGCCCGGCTATCGCGTGCGCTTCATCGACATCGCCACGCTCGATGGCGTACTCGATGCGGACAATGCCATCGCCGCCGGCGCCCCGGCGCGCCAGCCGTTGCCGACGGACCAGGCGCCTGCTGCCGCGGCGCTGAAGGTGAAGGCCACCGGGCTGCAGACCGTGTTCCAGGACCTGGGCCGGCACGGCCAGGCGGGGCAGGGCGTCTCGGCCTCGGGTGCGATGGACCAGGCCGCCCTCAAGATGGCCAACCGCCTGGTCGGCAACCGCAGCGACGGCGCGGCACTCGAGACCGTGGGCGGCGGCCTGCAACTGCAGAGCGTGGGCGAAACCGTGCTGGCTGTCGCCGGCGCCGATGCGGCGCTGACGGTGCGCACTGCCGATGGCCGCCGATGGAGCGTCCCGAACCACCAGGCCGTGGCGCTGGCCGATGGCGACACGCTGAGCATTGGCCAGCCTCTTGCCGGCGCCCGCAGCTATGTGGCCGCACGCGGCGGGTTTGCCGTCGCGCCGGTGCTGGGCAGTTGTGCGACTGACACGCTGGCAAAGGTCGGCCCCGCGCCGCTGGCCGTGGGCGATGTGCTGGAGCTGCTGCCGGCACCGGCCGGCGCCGTCGTGGGCACCCCCGGGTTGCCTGCGGCCGACCTGCCCACGGTGGAGCAGGACGTCGTGCTGGACGTGGTGCTCGGTCCCCGCACCGACTGGTTCACTGCCGAGTCCGTGGCGCGCCTTGCCGCGCAGCGCTGGCAGGTCACCCCACAATCCAACCGCGTGGGCCTGCGCCTGGCCGGCGAGGTGCCGCTGGAGCGCGCCATCACCGGCGAGCTGCCCAGCGAGGGCACCGCCCTAGGTGCGTTGCAGGTGCCGCCAAGCGGCCAGCCCGTGCTGTTCCTGGCCGACCACCCGCTGACTGGCGGCTACCCCGTGATCGGGGCCGTGGCGCCTTACCACCTGGACCGCGCCGGACAGGTTCCGGTTGGCGCCTGGCTGCGCTTCAACCCGCTCGGCGCCTTCGAAGAACTTCAACCGTCAGAACTGCAACCGTCGGCGCAGCGACCGTCTGCCGCCTGAGCGCACAAGCCTTAACAGAGATTGCGATGAAGAAAGTCCTGATTGCCAACCGTGGCGAAATTGCCGTCCGCATCATCCGCGCCTGTGCCGACTACGGCGTCGGGTCGGTGGCCGTGTATGCCAATGCCGATATCGACGCGCTGCACGCGCGGCTGGCCGACGAGGCCTACGGCCTGGATGGCGACCGTCCGGCCGACACCTACCTGAACATTCCCAAGTTGCTCGATATCGCCCGACGCAGCGGGGCAGATGCCGTGCATCCAGGCTACGGCTTCCTGTCGGAAAGTGAAGCGTTTGCCAGGGCAGTGATCGATGCCGGCCTGGTCTGGATCGGCCCGTCTCCCGCCACGATTGCGCGGCTGGGCGACAAGGTGGAAGCGCGCAAGATCGCCCTGCAGGTTGGTGCGCCGCTGGTCGCCGGCACGGCAGACCCGGTCGTGGACGCCAGCGAGGTACTTGCCTTTGCCGAGCAGAACGGCCTGCCGATCATCATCAAGGCGGCTTTCGGCGGCGGCGGCCGCGGCATGAAGATCGCATGGCGCATGGATGAGGTGGAAGAGCTGTACGCCTCCGCTGTGCGCGAGGCTGTCACTGCCTTTGGCCGAGGCGAGTGCTTCGTTGAGCAGTTCCTCGACAAGCCCCGCCATATCGAAGCGCAGGTACTGGCCGACCAGCATGGCAATGTCGTGGTGCTGGGCACGCGCGACTGCTCGCTGCAGCGCCGCAACCAGAAGCTGGTCGAAGAAGCCCCGGCGCCGTTCCTGACCGACGCGCAGCGCGCGCGTATCCATGCCGCCGCCCGCGACATCTGCGCGGCGGCCAACTACACCAGTGCCGGCACCGTGGAATTCCTGCTCAGCGCCAGCGGCGCGATCTCCTTCCTGGAGGTCAACACCCGCCTGCAGGTGGAGCACCCCGTGACCGAGCAGACCACCGGCGTGGACCTGGTGGTCGAGCAATTGCGCGTGGCGGATGGCTTGCCGCTCTCCATTACCGAAACCCCGGCGCCGCTGGGCCATTCGATCGAGTTCCGCATCAACGCCGAGGACGTGGGCCGCGGCTTCCTGCCCACGCCCGGGCCGGTGCAGACCTTCGAGGCGCCGTCGGGCCCCGGCGTGCGCGTGGATTCGGGCGTGCAGTCCGGCTCGGTGGTCCCCGGCACATTCGACTCGCTGATGGCCAAGCTCATCGTGACCGGTGCCACGCGCGAACAGGCGCTGGCGCGCGCACGCCGCGCGCTGCGCGAGTTCCGTATCGAGGGGGTGGCGTCGGTGCTGCCGTTCCACCGTGCGGTGATCAACCATGCAGATTTCGTCGGCGCGGATGGCTTCAGGGTCCACACGCGCTGGATCGAGTCCGACTTCGCCGAGCCGCTGGCGGCGGCCACCCGTGCCGAGCCCCGGCACGATGCCAGCCTGCTGCGCACCGCCATCGAGATCGACGGCCGCCGCGTGGTGCTGGGCCTGCCGGCGCAGCTGCTGCGCGGCCTCGCCGATGCGCCCGGGCAAGGCAGCGCCGCGGCGCCGGCCCAGGCCGCCGCTACCGACCCGGCCGACCTGCCATCCCCGATCGCCGGCACCGTGCAGACCTGGAAGGTCGCAGTTGGCGACGAGGTCGAGGAAGGCGATCTGATCGCCGTGATGGAAGCCATGAAGATGGAGATGCAAGTCCATGCCCATCGCGGCGGCCGCGTAACGTGGCAGGCGGCCGCGGGCACTTTCCTGACGGCGGGAACGCGGCTGGTCAATATTGTGTGAATGCACTTAGGGTGCGCCGCTCAGTTCAGCGCAAGCCCCGCGTGCGCCAGCAAGCGGCGAAACACCGCCAGGCGTGTATCGCCGGTCTGCGCCAGCCGGTCACAGACATGGAGGTGTTCAGGCATATCGCTGTGTCCGCGCAGCGCATCCTTGCACTCCCGCTCTGAGATCTCCAGGTGGACGCCGGCGAGCACCGCGCGGCCCTTGCCAACCCGTGAACTGACGATGGCGGGCGGCGTGCCATCGATATCCGCATAGACGGCCAGGACCTGCGTGTCGGGGCCGAGAGCGTCGCCGAAGTCAAAGCGGCAGCCGCCATGGTAGTGGGCGTATAGCGACATCGGGACATCGGTCAGCCTGTCCGTGGTCCGCAGTTTCACCGCGGCCGTGGTACGCGGCGTGCCGTCATACAGCATGCCGTCGGTCAGTTCCGGCAGCGAGCCCACTGCCACCGCGTCGACAAAGCACAGTTCGCGCGGGCCGCAGATTGCGCCCCTGGTGCCGGCGTGAAACGCCAGTTCCCGGCATGCGTAGTAAGCGCCCGCGCAAATCCCGAGGTAGGCGCCGCCCTGCTCGACGAAATGCCGGATGCGCGCGTTCGGGGCCCCGTTCAGCATTGCACAGTAGGGAAGGTCGGCGCCTCCCGGCATGACAAACAGCACCGCCCCATCGAACAGCGTGGCGTCGTGCCGGATGTCGTCTGCCATCACCGCACGGATCTCGTAGGTGCTGGCATGGAGTTGGTGCCCGATGGTCCGCATCAGGCATGCGGTCCAGTCGGAAGCGCCGGCGTCGACATAGGTCAGGATCTTGGGCCTTGGCATACCGGCATCCGTTTTTGAATAACGAACGGGAACTCACGGGACGGCTCAGGTACCGGTCTCGGATAGGAGGTTGGGTGATTCCAGGTGCTCTTGTTGTGCATTGGTAAAGCACATCGTTGCCCTGAATGGATTCAAGCATAACGCGGCCGACCGGCAAGATTTCAGTGGCAACGCCACCAGCCGTTGCTCTCCCACATACGTACTTTCACCTAATGCTGCAGCGCGACAATTCCTCTGCTACAATCGGGGAAAACCCCATGAGGGTAATCCCGAAAGGAAGGACGCCATGAACACCCAATCCGATATCAAGCTGACTGACCAACTCGAACGCGAACTGATCGACCGTGAACTCGGTACGCAAAGCCTGGGCTTCGCCCATGACGTGAAGCGCGCCATCGCCTTCGTCCAGAGCGCGATCGAGCGCCTGCAGACCCAGGCCCGCAAGGCCCACGTGGTCTACGCCAACGGCTAAAGAGTTGTTTGCAGCAGAGTAGTTGCGGCCCGTTGCGGGCTGCGTTGTAGAACCGGCCATACGTGCGCCCGCCCGGGCAGACGCGGCCGGTTTTGTTTTGCCCGCGGTTTTTGCGTGCTTTGTGAATAACTTTCGCAAGGCTTGCCAGACCTTTTCGTTTGGCCGGGGCCTGGCAGGGGGCTATCGTGGATGCCTTCGCAATACGCCTTTTCGACCATGCCCCCGCTTGTGCTGCTGTGCCTGCTGATCACCTATGTGGTCTGGGGCACGACCTACCTGGCGATCCGCTTTACGCTGGAGAGCTTTCCGCCGCTGTTCATGATGGGCACGCGCTTCCTTTGCGCGGGCCTGCTGCTGGCCGCCTGGCTGGCGTGGCGGGGCACGCCGATGCCGTCGTGGCGGCTGTTGCGCAACTGCGCGGTGCCGGCGCTGTTCCTGCTGGTGGGCGGCATGGGCCTGACCGCGATTGCCGAGCAGACGATTTCTTCCGGTGCCACCACGGTGATGATCGGGTCGATGCCGATCTTCGCGCTGGTCTGGAGTGCCTGCTTCGGCAGCCGGCCGAAATGGTATGAGTACGTGGCGATCGCGATCGGCAGCCTGGGCATCCTGGTGCTGACCGCGGGCGCGGAATTCCGCGTCAGTACCGGGGGCGTGGTGGCGCTGATGCTGGCAGTGGCGAGCTGGTCGTTCGGCTCGCAGCTGGCGCGCCGCCTGGAGCTGCCCCAGGGTGCCGCGGCATTTGCCGCGGAGATGCTGATCGGCGGCGCGGTGCTGATGGTGCTGTCGGCGCTGCGGCAGGAGCCGTGGCCGGCATCGGTCAGCGCGCAGGCCGGCTGGGCCTGGGTCTACCTGGTGGTGGCGGGGTCGCTGGTGGCGTTTTCTGCCTATATGTACCTGGTGTCCACGGTCAGCCAGACGCTGTCGGCCAGCTATGTCTATGTGAACCCGCCGGTGGCGCTGGCGATGGGTGCATGGCTGGGCGGCGAGCAGATCGCGCCGCAGACGCTGGGTGCGGTGATGCTGATCCTGGTGGCGCTGGCCGTGCTCAGCCTGGGCACGCTGCGCACGGCGCGGGCCCAGGCGGCCTGATACTGCCGGCTGCTGCCGGGCAGATCAACTGCCCGACTGTTCCTGGATCCAGAGCGACAGCCGCACCTTGTAGGCCTGCTGGATATGCCGGCGTGCGATCTGTTCCGCCAGCGCCGGGTCGCGCTGTTCGAGCGCCTCCACCAGCGCGATATGTTCCTCGTACGAGCTGCGCGCGCGTCCCGGCACTGAGAGCGTAGTGCGCCCCAGCAGCGCCATCGACTCATGCAGCGAGCGCAGGTTCTTCAGCAGGTAGCGGTTATGCGCGCAGCGGTGCAGGGTTTCGTGGAACAGGCGGTTGTTCTGCGCCAGCCGGTCCGGGTCGTCGGCGAACGCCAGGTCGCGCTCGACGATATCGCGCAGCAGCGAGATCTCCACATCGGTGGCGTGGCGCGCGGCCAGCGCGGCGGCGGTGCCTTCCAGCACTTCGCGCATCACGTACAGCTCGCTGACCATGCTGGCGTCGAGCTGGGTGACCATCATGCCGCGGTTGGGCTCGTTGACGACCAGCCCTTCGGACTCCAGCCGCGACAGCGCTTCACGCACCGGCGTGCGCGACAGGCCCAGGGATTCGGCCAGTTCCACCTCGCGCAGCCGCGTCCCGGGGGACAGCTGGCCGGCCTGGATGGCGGCGCGCAGTTGCTGGTAGGCGCGCTCTGAGCGCGGAAGCGATGCGGCCTGGCCACTCTCGGCGGCGCCGGCGAACTCTTGAGAAATCATGTGAGGCTGGCTGATGCGGTTGGACTGTCGTAGCCAGCCATCATACCCGCTCGTGCGCGCCTGACATCACGGCGACGCAATATGGTGTAAAGGGCCCGGCGCGTGGCCGTGCCTTGCGCCTTAGCCCGCCGGCGACTGGAACGGGTGGTATTGGTAGAGCCAGGTCTCGGACAGCGGCTTGCCGTTCATCCTCAGGAACAGGCGGATATCGACCGGCTGGTTGCCGTCGGCGGTCAGGTCGAACTGGGCACGCCAGTGGCCCGGCACACCGTTGGGAACGGCCTCGGTGAAGACGTAGGAGAAGGTGCCGCGCGAGGCGGTCAGCACAGCCTCGGGTTTGACGCCGAAGGGCAGCTTCTCCAGCGGCGCGCCCTTGAACTCGACCATGAACTTGCGTACGCCCTTGGGCCGCGGCTGGCCCGGCTGGCCGCCATTGCCCAGGCGCGTGGCCACGCAGCGCGCCAGCGGCGACGGAAAGGGCTCGTCGGCCTGCCAGTGCAGCCGGTAGCGCAGGCGGTAGGTGCTGCCGGCCTTGGCCGGGGCCTTGGGCACCCACATGGCGACGATGTTGTCGTGGATCTCGTCATCGGTGCGCAGCTCGACCAGTTGCACCGAACCGGCGCCCCAGCCGTCGCGCGGCTCGACCCACAGGCTCGGGCGGCGCTCATAGTTGACGCCGTCCTGGTAGTGGTCGAACAGGCGGTCGCGCTGCAGCAACCCGAAGCCCTTGGGGTTATCGTCGGAAAACGCCGAGGCCGTGGTCTGCGGCGGGTTGTTCAACGGGCGCCAGATATGCTCGCCGGCGCCGTTCCACAGCGCCAGGCCGTCGGAATCATGCACCTCCGGGCGCCAGTCGACGGCGGTGCCCTTGATGCCTTCGGAGAACCAGAACATCGAGGTCAGCGGCGCCAGCCCCAGCCGGCCCACATCCTTGCGCAGGAACAGCGCGCACTCCACATCCATGATCACGGCCTTGCCACGCTGCATGACGAAGCGGTAGGCGCCGGCGATGCTGGGGCCATCCAGCAGGGCGTAGACCGTGACGGTATCGCCATTGCCCTCGGGGGTCTCGAACCAGAAATGGGTGAAGGCCGGGAATTCCTCGGACTTGCCGGCTTCGGCCACGTCGATGGCGATGCCGCGCGCGGACAGCCCGTACTGGTACAGGTCGCCGATGGCGCGGAAATACGACGCGCCGAGGAAGGCAACCCAGTCGTTCTTGCGCCAGTCGCGTGTCTTCTGGTCGCCGAGGCGGCTTTCCTGGAAGCGGAACCCGGCAAAGCCGCTGCCCGGCGGCAGCTTGTGCGCGGGGCTGTCGGCCGGCATGTCGAAGTAGGCGTCGTCGTAGACGATCTCGCGGGTCTTGCCAGGGCCGCCCTTGGCGCGTTCGATCACGTGCATGCGCACCGGCGTGCGGAAGTACGTGCCGAGGTGGAAGAAGGTGGCCGGGAACTGGCCGGGGCCACTGGCAAAGAGCGCGTCGTCGGTGCGGAAGCGGATCTTGCCGTGGGCGTCGTAGTCGATGCGGGACAGCACGTCCGCGGGCGGCGACGCTGGCGGCGCGTAGGGCTTGCCGGCCAGCGCGCGGGCGCGTTCGATCAGGGCGTCGAAACCGAATGGCTGGGCGTCGCCGAGCTTGATCCGGCTGGCTGCCAGCACCGACGGGGTAATGCCCAGTGCGGCGAGCGCGGCGGAGGCAGTGGCTGAGACCAGCAGGGTTCGGCGGTTCATCATGTGGCGAAAGCGTCCTTTTATTGTCCGGGGGTTGTGCAGAACTGTAAGAGACGCCGCCGTCAGCGAAAAGTTCGGACACCCTCTGTTACAGGCGGCCGCCCGCAGCCCGGCTGCAAGCGGCCGCCGCCGCACATCAGGCCTGCCCGCTGGCCCGGCGCCGCTGGCGCCGTTGCCGCGCCAGCATGTTCAGCCCCTCGACCGCGGCCGAGAACGCCATCGCCGTATAGATATAGCCCTTGGGCACATGGGTGCCGAGGCCCTCCGCGATCAGCGTCATGCCGATCATCATCAGGAAGGCCAGCGCCAGCATCACGATGGTCGGGTTGCGGTTGATGAAGTTGGCCAGCGGCGTGGCCGCGAACAGCATCGCCATCACCGCGGCGATCACCGCCACGAACATGATCTGCACATGCTCGGTCATGCCGACCGCGGTGATGATGCTGTCGATCGAGAACACCAGGTCCAGCACCAGGATCTGGCCGATGGCCGCGGCAAAGCTCTGCACCGCCTTGGCCGTGCCGCCTTCCTCGCCTTCTTCGGCGGCGGTGACGTGGTGGTGGATTTCGCGCGTGGCCTTCCAGACCAGGAAGGCGCCGCCCGCGATCAGGATGATGTCGCGCCACGACAGCCCCTGGCCCAGGATGGTGAACACCGGCTCGGTGAGCTTGACGATGAAGGCAATGGTGGCGAGCAGGCCCAGGCGCATCACCAGCGCCAGGCTGATGCCGATCTTGCGCGCCTTCTCGCGCATGGCTTCAGGCAGCTTGTTGGTCAGGATCGAGATGAAGATCAGGTTGTCGATCCCCAGCACGATTTCCATGGCCACCAGCGTGGCCAGTGCCGCCCACGCGGCGGGATCCTGCAGCAATGCCAACGACGCTTCCATGAGAGCTCCGGGTGTCAGGTTCCAGGCTGGCGCCGGACGGTGGTCCGCCCGGGGCACATGCAGGCGTCATGTTAGCGCAGCGCCGCTTGCCCGCGCAGTGTGATCCGGAAAGATAAAGGTTGTTTGACGCGGTTGCCATGTGCCTCGATGGAATATAGTATGTGATATATCAAAAGATCCAAATCGAGCCATCAAGGAGACAGCAATGAAAGTGTGTATCTACGGCGCAGGCGCGATCGGCGGCTATGTCGGGGCGCAGCTTGCACGCGCGGGGGCGGAGGTCAGCTTCGTCGCGCGTGGCCCCCATCTCGCGGCGATGCAGGAACATGGTGTCAGGCTGCTGATCGACGGCGAGGAGCGCGTGGCCAAGGTGCGCTGCACCAGCGATCCGCGCGAGCTCGGACACCAGGACTATGTGTTCATCACCCTCAAGGCGCATTCCGTGCCGGGCGTGGTGGACCAGATGCAGCCGCTGCTGGGGCCGGAAACCGCGGTCGTCACCGGCGTCAACGGCATTCCGTACTGGTACTTCTACAAGCATGGCGGCGAGCTGGCCGGCAGCACGCTGGAAAGCGTCGATCCCGGCGGGCGCCAATGGAAAGGCCTGGGGCCGGAGCGGGCGATCGGCTGCGTGGTCTATCCCGCGGCTGAGATCGTTGCGCCCGGCGTGATCAAGCATGTCTACGGCAAGAAGTTTCCGCTGGGCGAGCCGGATGGCAGCCGCTCGGCGCGCGTGACCCGGCTCAGCGAAATGATGATGGCCGCCGACCTGGACGCCCCGGTGCGCGACAATATCCGCGACGAGATCTGGCTCAAGCTGTGGGGTAACCTGTGCTTCAACCCGATCAGCGCGCTCACGCATGCCACGCTCGACGTCATCACCGCCGACCCGGCCACGCGGGCGCTGTCGCGCCAGATGATGGTTGAGGCGCAAGGCATCGCCGAGCGTTTCGGGGTGAAATTCCGCGTCGACGTGGAGCGGCGCATCGACGGCGCCGGTGCCGTGGGCGCGCACAAGACCTCGATGCTGCAGGACCTGGAGGCCGGGCGGGCCATGGAAATCGACCCGCTGCTGACCGTGGTGCAGGAAATGGGACGTCTGGTTGCGCAGCCCACGCCGATGTGCGATGCCGTGCTGGGTCTGATCAAGCAGCGCGACACGATGGCCAAGCTGGCCGCCTGAGCGCGGCTGGGAACAGGGGATACCGCGGGTCAGGTATCCCCTGGCGCACGCCAGGCGCGCCAAGGTAGCGTGAGCCGGGCTTGCGAAGCGAGAAAGGCAGGGCGATAGTGATATACCATATACGACAGACCGCGCACCGCTACTGTGCCGATGCATGACAACAACGCATTGTTTGATGCGTTTTCGTAATGGGTCAGGCGTTTTTGCTAAGCTGTGCGGCAATGCGGGGGGCAGCCATTCCGGCCACCCTGCCGCTGGTCTCACACGAGCTCATTCATGTCTGCGCAAAGCCAATCCATCGTCCAGCCCAACGGGCTGGCCTTGTCCGTGCAACCGATCAATGCCGGCGCGAGCCTGCGCGACCAGGCCTACGCCATGTTGCGCCAGGCCATCGCCGACGCTGACATCTACCAGTCGCGCGACGAGATCCGCCTCGATGAGCGGGTTCTGAGCGAGGCCATGGGTGTCAGCCGCACACCCATCCGCGAAGCCATGACGCTGCTGGAGCAGGAGGGCTTCCTGCGCACCGTGCCCCGGCGCGGCATCTACATCATGCGCAAGACCAAGCGCGAGATCGTGGAGATGATCCAGATGTGGGCCGCGCTGGAAAGCATGGCCGCGCGGCTGGCCACCGAGAACGCCACCGATGCCGAGATCGCGCAGCTGCGCAGCATGTTCGACAGCTTCCGCGATTCCACTCCGGCCGAGCATATCGAAGAGTATTCCGACGCCAATATCGCGTTCCACCAGGCGATCGTGCAGCTGTCCAAGTCGCAGATCATCATGGACACGATCCGCAATATCTTTATCCACGTGCGCGCGATCCGGAAGATGACGATCTCGCAGAGCGACCGGGCGGCACGTTCGATCGTGGACCACCTGCGCATCATCGAGGCGCTGGAGAAACGCGATACCGAGCTGGCCGAGCGGCTGGTGCGGCAGCATTCGCTGGATCTGGCTGACTACGTGGAACGGCACTGCGACTTCCTCGACTGAAGGCGGGCGGGGGTAGGGCGGCAATACGGCGGACCTTGGTCCGCCGTTTTGCTTTTGTGCGTTCCCGGATGACGCGCGAGCTTTTCGTGTTGTGGTATGTGATATATCAATGTGAAAAAGATGCTGGCTGACTGATTCGGGATTTGACTGGGTTTCCCACTTCGGGCAAGCAAAACAGGTCGATTGCTGCATTGCATCGTCGAAATTTGTGTTGCATCGGGCAAACTCCTCTTGCTCTCTTCTGATATATCACATACCGTATGTCATCAATAGGGCCGGAACGGACGCGAGCGAGTACGCGCCGAGCACCAGGAACAGACCATATACAAGTGAAACCATCGTCCGAGGAGACATCCGAAATGGAAACCAAGGCACTGCAAGGCGTTCGCATCCTGGATATGACCCACGTCCAGGCGGGCCCCTCGGCCACGCAGCTGATGGCGTGGCTGGGCGCGGACGTGATCAAGGTGGAAATGCCCGGCCGCGGGGACATCACCCGCAGCCAGCTGCGCGACGTGCCCAACGCCGACAGCCTGTACTTCACCATGCTCAACAGCAACAAGCGCAGCCTGACGCTGAACATGAAGACGCCCGAAGGCAAGGCGCTGCTCGAAGACCTGGTCCAGCGCAGCGACGTGCTGATCGAGAACTTCGGGCCGGGCGTGCTCGAGCGCGCGGGCTTTGACTGGGACCACCTGCAGGACCTGAACCCGCGGCTGGTCTATGCCTCGATCAAGGGCTTCGGCCCGGGGCCGTACGCGGACTGCAAGGCGTATGAGAACGTGGCCCAGTGCATGGGCGGTTCGGCCTCCACCACGGGCGATGCCGAGGGCGTGCCCACTGTCACCGGCGCGCAGATCGGTGATTCGGGCACGGGCGTGCATTGCGTGGTCGGCATCCTGGCCGCGCTGCTGCAGCGCGAGCACACCGGCCGCGGCCAGCGCGTGGAAGTGGCGATGCAGGACGCGGTGCTGAACCTGTGCCGCGTCAAGCTGCGCGACCAGCAGCGCCTGTCCAACGGCCCGCTGCGCGAATACCCGAACGAAGAGTTCGGCGACCACGTGCCGCGCGCCGGCAATGCCTCGGGCGGCGGCCAGCCCGGCGCGGCGCTGCGCTGCGCGCCGGGCGGCCCCAACGACTATGTCTACGTCATCATCCAGCCGCAAGGCTGGGAGCCGCTGATGCGCCTGTGCGGGCGCGAGGACCTGATCACCAATCCGGACTACGCCACGCCAGAAGCACGCCTCAAGCACCTGGCCGACTGCTTCGCCGTGATCGAGAAATGGACCGGTGGCCGCAGCAAGTTCGACGTGATGGCGGCGCTCAACGAGGTCGATGTTCCGTGCGGCCCGATCCTGTCGATGAAGGACCTGATCGAGGACGAGTCGCTGTACCAGCGCGGCTACCTGAAGGAGCTGGAGCACCCGCAGCGCGGCAGCTACGTGCAGCTGGGCTGCCCGATCACGCTCTCGGCATCGCCGGTGGAGATCGAGCGTTCGCCGCTGCTGGGCGAGCATACCGAAGAAATTCTCGAGTGGCTGGGGCGCTCGCCCGCGCAGATCGCCGCGATGAAGCTGGCCGGCGCGGTATGACGCAAGCCTGACGTCATTCCCGCCTGTGCGGGAATGACGAATCCGGGCGCGAGCCGCCCACGATCCCATTTCTTCCAAGATCCTGCAACCGACATCGGAGCAGGCAGGGCCCCGCTTTGCCTGCGCAAGGAGCATGCTGTGCAAACCTGGATACGCTTTCGCCGCGCTGACGGCAGCATCGGCCATGGCCGCATCGACGAAGCCGATGGCAACCGTGTCGTCGAATATGACGGCGACGGTTTCAACGACCCCGCCCCTACCGGCGCCGTGCATGAGCGCGCGTCGCTGACGCTGCTCGCGCCCTGTGCGCCGGGCAAGGTGGTGGCGTTGTGGAACAACTTCCACGCACTCGCGCGCAAGCTGGAAAAGCCCGTGCCTACGCACCCGCTGTTCCTGCTCAAGCCGGCCTCGTCGCTGGCCGGGCCGGGCGATGCGGTGCAGCGCCCCAAGAGCTACGACGGCAAGATCGTCTATGAGGGCGAGCTGGGCATCGTGATCGGCAGCAAGGCGCGCAATGTGTCGGTGGCCGAGGCCGGCGCGCATATCTTCGGTTATACCGTCGTCAACGACGTGACCGCGGCCGAGCTGATCACGGCCGACCCCAACTTCCCGCAGTGGACGCGCGCCAAGGGCTTCGACACCTTCGGCTGCATCGGCCCGGCCATTGTCTGCGGCTTCAACTGGAAGGCCGCCAGCGTCATCACGCGGCTCGATGGCGTGGAGCGGCAGAACTACCCGCTGTCGGACATGATCTTCTCGCCCGAGGAACAGGTCAGCCGGATCTCGCAGGACCTGACGCTGATGCCCGGCGACGTGATTGCGTGCGGCACCTCGATCGGCGTGGGATCGATGAAGGACGGTGCGGTGGTCGAGGTGGCGATCGCGGGCATCGGCTCGCTGGTCAACCACGTGCGCGGCTGAGCCGGTGCCCGATTCCTTCCATAAAACGGTGAATGCCATGCCAATGACGATCGGTGTGCCACGCGAAGTCCACCCGGGCGAGCGGCGCGTTGCCGCCACGCCCGACTCGGTCAGGGAACTGCTCAAGCTCGGCTATCAGGTGGTGGTGGAGAGCGGCGCCGGCCAGGAAGCGTCGTTCTCCGACGCTGACTACAGCGCCGCCGGTGCGGCCATTGTCGACGCGGCCAGCCTGTGGGCCTCGGTCGACGTGGTGATCAAGGTGCGCCCGCCGCAGGTCCATCCCAGCCTGGGCGTGGAAGAGGCGGCGCTGCTGAAGAAACATGCCACGCTGATCGGCTTTGTCTGGCCGGCGCAGCAGATGGCGATGCTGGAGCGGCTGACGCAGCGCGGCGCAACCGTGCTGGCGATGGACTGCGTGCCGCGCATCTCGCGCGCGCAGAAACTCGATGCGCTCAGCTCGATGGCCAATATGGCTGGCTACCGCGCGGTGATCGAAGCCGCGCATGCGTTCGGGCGGCCCTTTGCCGGGCAGATCACGGCAGCGGGCAAGATCCCGCCGGCGTGCGTGCTGGTGATCGGCGCGGGCGTGGCGGGGCTGGCGGCGATCGGCGCGGCGCGCAGCCTGGGTGCGGTGGTGCGCGCCTTCGATACGCGACCGGTGGTGCGCCAGCAGATCGAAAGCCTGGGCGCCGAGTTCCTGACCGTCGAGATCGAAGAGGACGGCAGCGGCAGCGGCGGCTATGCCAAGGAGATGAGCCCGGCTTTTATCGAAGCCGAGATGCGTCTCTTTGCCGAACAGGCGCGCGAGGTCGACATCATCATCACCACCGCGCTGATCCCGGGCAGGCCCGCGCCCAAGCTGCTCGAGGCCGGCACGGTGGGCCTGATGCGCGCCGGCAGCGTGGTGGTCGACCTGGCTGCTGAGCAGGGTGGCAACTGCGTGCTGACCGTGCCGGGCGAGGCGGTGCGGCAGCACGGCGTCACCATCATCGGCTACACCGACCTGCCCAGCCGCATGGCGGCGCAGGCCAGCCAGCTCTATGGCACCAATATCCGCCACCTGCTGACGGAGCTGACGCCGGGCAAGGACGGCCAGCTCGTGGTCGACATGGACGACGAGATGATCCGCGGCGCCACGGTGCTGCACCAGGGCACGGTGACCTGGCCACCGCCGCCGCTGACGGTGGCGATCCCGCAGCAGCAGGCGCCGGCCGCGCCGCCGCCGGTGCAGGCCGAGGCCGAGCCGCCGCGCAGCCGCACCGGCGCGACGCTGGTCGCGCTGGCCATCGCGGCGGCGGCGCTGCTGGGCCTGGGCGCGGTCGCGCCGCCGGCCTTCATGGCGCATTTCACGGTGTTCGTGCTGGCGATCTTTGTCGGCTACCAGGTGGTGTGGAACGTCACCGCCGCGCTGCATACACCGCTGATGAGCGTGACCAATGCCATCAGCGGGATCATCGTGGTGGGCGCGCTGGTGCAGCTGGGCAAGCCGTCGCTGGTGACGGCGGTGATTGCCGGCAGCGCGGTGCTGCTGGCCACCATCAATATCGCCGGCGGCTTCCTGGTGACGCAGCGCATGCTCAAGATGTTCCAGCGGGACTAGAGGGGGAGACAAGGATGCCATCCGGAATCAGCAATATCGCTTACCTGGGCGCCAGTGCGCTCTTCATCCTCAGCCTGAGCGGGCTGAGCCACCCCGGCACCGCGCGCCGCGGCAACCTGCTGGGCATCGCTGGCATGGTGATCGCGGTGCTGACCACCGTGCTGGCGGGCAGCCCGGACGGCATCGCCATCATCATCGGCGCAATGCTGGTGGGCGGCATCGCCGGTGCCCTGCTGGCCAGGCGCGTGGAAATGACGCAGATGCCGCAGCTGGTGGCGGTGCTGCACAGCTTCGTCGGCCTGGCCGCGGTGCTGGTGGGCTACGCCAACTACCTGGATACCCATGCGCTCACCGGCGCGGAGAAGGCCATCCATGAAGTGGAAACCTACCTTGGCATCCTGATCGGCGCGGTCACGTTCACGGGCTCGATCATCGCCTTCCTGAAGCTGCAGGGCACCATGGGCGGCAAGCCGATGTTGCTGCCGGGCCGGCATGCCTTGAATGCCATCGCGCTGCTGGTTTGCGTGTGGCTGGGCTATGCCTTCCTGAGCGCGCCCGACGCGCAGCAGGGGCTGGTGCCGCTGGCGGCGATGACGGTGATTGCGCTGCTGGTCGGCGCGCACCTGGTGCTGGCCATCGGCGGCGCCGACATGCCGGTGGTGGTGTCGATGCTCAACAGCTACTCCGGCTGGGCCGCGGCGGCCACCGGCTTCATGCTGGGCAACGACCTGCTGATCATCACCGGCGCGCTGGTGGGATCGAGCGGCGCCATCCTCAGCTACATCATGTGCAAGGCGATGAACCGCAAGTTCCTGTCGGTGATCCTGGGCGGCTTCGGCGCAGTGCAGGCACAGGGCGCGGCGACGGAGCAGGGCGAGGTGCTGCCGGTGTCCAGCGAGGAAGTCGGCAACCTGCTCAAGGACGCCAGCGACGTGATCATCGTGCCGGGCTACGGCATGGCGGTGGCGCAGGCGCAGGGCACCATCAGCGAGATCGCGCGGCGGCTGCGGGCGCAGGGCGTCACCGTGCGCTTCGGCATCCACCCGGTGGCGGGCCGCCTGCCCGGGCACATGAACGTGCTGCTGGCCGAGGCGCGCGTGCCGTACGACATCGTGCTGGAGATGGAAGAGATCAACGACGACTTCGAGAAGGCCGACGTGGTGCTGGTGGTGGGCGCCAACGACATCGTCAACCCCGGTGCGCTGGAAGACCCAGGCAGCCCCATTGCCGGCATGCCGGTGCTGGAAGTGTGGAAGGCCCGCACCGTGGTGGTGTCCAAGCGCAGCATGGCGGCGGGCTATGCGGGCGTGGACAACCCGTTGTTCTACAAGGACAACACGCGGATGTGGTTCGGCGACGCCAAGGGCAGTGTCGATGCCCTGCTGAGGCAACTGGAGGAAGCGCCGGCCTGAGTTGCTGAACAGTTCAGGCGGTGGCTTTTGTTGTCTGGATGGGCCCAGCCATAGACAATCTTGGAAGCCCGGCAGGCGATTCATGCCAGCTCCGCGATATATAAACGATCACGAATAGATACGATAAAAAACTTTAAGACTAGTCAAATTAAGCTTCAGGTAGCATCAATCCACGACTTCATGTGCCGCAATGCAGCTCGGGCTATGAAAAGGCCTTCCTGACCTTCGGCATTTTGCAGGGCGTGTGCATTTTCGTGCTGGCACTGCTGCTGGTGAAGCCCAAGGCGCCCAAGGGCGCGGTGGCGGCCAAGGCGGTACTGTGGTGGTGCCGCTGGCATCGGTCCTGTCGGCGCATGGTGGCTGGGGAGCCGTGTTCTCGGTGGCGGCGGTGGTGACGATTGCGGCAGGGATCTCGGCCAAGGTGTTCCTGGCGCCCATGCGCAAGCGCTTTATCATCGGGCATGCCGAGGCAGTGCGCGTGTCCGACGGCGCGTGCCTGGCTGGCATGTCGCCGCATAGGCGGAAGGGTAGAGGGGGAGCCTCGCGTAGGCTGCCGGGCTTCCGGAGTGGGGGCAGGACATTCCCATAGTGGGCGCGCTGGTGTTCGCGGAGGCCGTCAGTGCGCGGCAACGTGTTCCAGAGGGCCACAAAGTCGCTGGAATTTTGGTATGTAGTATATCTGCATGCGTAATTCCGACTAGATTTCCAGGTTTCGACATGGCCCGGAAATCTGTGCCGATTGCGCATGAATGGCGTGCTTTCAGGAATTGGGTTGATTTAGCGGTAGTTGCCTGCAAAATTGCTGCGCCGCATCGACGAAACTTGAAGATCTAGGGGAAATTCTTCTTGCTTCGTTCTGATATATCACATACCGTATGTCATCAAGATCGAATGAAACGATCGGGCGCCGCAAGGCATACGGGTAGCAACAGCGAAGGGCGAGAAGGCGAGAGTGCCCCGCCCCGTAAAGAGTTCAACGAGGAGACCAAGACATGTCCGAAGTCGTCGAAGCCAAGCGGGTCGGGAGCACCACGCGGAAGACACGCTGAATTAGAAGAATTCCAACCCCAGTCAATTTGTATAGAAGGAATCAACCATGGCAGAAGTCGGAAACGAACTGCAGCGTCACGCCACGGAAGAACATCAGGCACAAACCGATGGTTTTCATCTGGTCATCGACGCGCTGAAGCTGAACGGCATCGAAAACATCTACGGCTTGCCCGGCATTCCGGTCACCGATCTGGCCCGTCTGGCGCAGGCCAACGGCATGCGCGTCATCAGCTTCCGTCACGAGCAGAACGCAGGCAACGCAGCAGCGATTGCCGGCTTTCTCACGCAAAAGCCGGGCGTTTGCCTGACCGTTTCTGCGCCGGGCTTCCTGAACGGGCTGACGGCGCTGGCGCATGCGACCACCAACTGCTTCCCGATGATCCTGATCAGCGGCTCGAGCGAGCGCGAGATCGTCGATTTGCAGCAGGGGGACTACGAAGAGATGGACCAGCTGGCCATCGCGCGTCCGCACGCCAAGGCTGCCTTCCGCGTGCTGCACGCTGAAGACATTGGTGTCGGGATCGCGCGTGCCATTCGTGCCGCCGTGTCGGGCCGTCCGGGCGGTGTGTACCTGGACCTGCCGGCCAAGCTGCTGGGCCAGTCGATGGAAGCCGAGAAGGGCCGCAAGTCGCTGATCAAGGTGGTGGATCCGGCCCCGCGCCAACTGCCTGCACCGGACTCGATCGACCGTGCTGTCGCGCTGCTGAAGAGCGCCAAGCGCCCGCTGATCCTGCTGGGCAAGGGTGCCGCGTACGCACGCGCCGAAGCGGATATCCGCACGCTGGTCGAGAAGACGGGCATTCCGTACCTGCCGATGTCGATGGCCAAGGGCCTGCTGCCCGATACGCATCCGCAATCGGCCTCGGCCGCACGCTCGTATGTGCTGGCTGAAGCTGACGTGGTGTTGCTGGTCGGCGCCCGCCTGAACTGGCTGCTGTCGCACGGCAAGGGCAAGACCTGGGGCAAGCCGAAGCAATTCATCCAGATCGACATCGCGGCGACCGAGATGGACAGCAACGTCGCCATCGCCGCGCCGGTAGTGGGTGACATTGGTTCGTGCGTGTCGGCAATCCTCGACAAGGTCGGCAATGACTTTGCCAAGCCGGGCGCCGAGTGGCTGAACGCGGTGGCCGACCGCAGGGACACGAACCTGGCGAAGATGGCCGAGACCCTGGCCAAGTCCAGGGATGTCTCGCCGATGAACTTCCACGGCGCGCTGAGCGTGCTGAAGGATGTGGTCAAGGCCAACCCGGGCATCTCGTTCGTCAACGAAGGCGCCAACACGCTGGACTACGCCCGTGCCGTGATCGACATGTACGAGCCGCGCAAGCGCCTGGATGTAGGCACCTGGGGCGTGATGGGCGTGGGCATGGGCTACGCGGTCGCCGCGGCGGTCGAGACCGGCAAGCCGGTGCTGGCGCTGTGCGGCGATAGTGCGTTCGGTTTCTCGGGCATGGAAGTCGAGACGATCTGCCGTTACAACTTGCCGGTCTGCATCGTCATCTTCAACAACAACGGCGTCTACAAGGGTATCGACGTGAATCCGACCGGCGGCAAGGATCCGGCGGTCACGACGTTCGTCCCGGGCGCGCGCTACGACAAGATGATGGAAGCGTTCGGTGGCGTCGGCCACAACGTCACCACGCCGGCGGAACTCGAGGCTGCGGTGAACGAAGCCCTGCGCTCGGGCAAGCCCACGCTGGTCAACGCTGTCATCGATCCGGCTGCCGGCACGGAAAGCGGTCGTCTGACCAATCTGAATCCGCAAAGCTCGGCCAAGAAGTAATTCACCCGAATTTCACCCCTCTGATCCAATAGGAGAACGAAAGTGAACCTCCCACTCAACGGCATCAAGATCATCGACTTCACGCACGTCCAGGCCGGTCCCGCCTGCACGCAGCTTCTCGCGTGGTTCGGTGCGGACGTGATCAAGGTCGAGCGCCCCGGTTCCGGCGACGTGACGCGCACCCAGCTGCGCGACATCCCGGATGTCGATGCGCTGTACTTCACCATGCTCAACAGCAACAAGCGCAGCCTGACGCTGGACACCAAGAAGCCGGACGGCAAGAAGATCCTGGAGCAGCTGATCCGCGAGTCGGACGTGCTGGTCGAGAACTTCGGCCCGGGCGCGCTGGACCGCATGGGCTTCTCGTGGGAACGCATCAACGAACTGAACCCGAAGATGATCGTGGCTTCGGTCAAGGGCTTCAGCGACGGCCACCACTATGAAGACCTGAAGGTCTATGAGAACGTGGCCCAGTGCGCCGGCGGCGCGGCCTCGACCACCGGCTTCTGGGATGGCCCGCCGACGGTGTCCGCCGCGGCGCTGGGCGATTCCAACACCGGCATGCACCTGGCCATCGGCATCCTCACCGCGCTGATCGGCCGCGACAAGACCGGCAAGGGCCAGAAGGTGGCCGTGTCGATGCAGGATGCGGTGCTGAACCTGTGCCGGGTCAAGCTGCGCGACCAGCAGCGCCTGGACCGCCTGGGCTACCTGGAAGAGTACCCGCAGTATCCGCACGGCAGCTTCAGCGACGTGGTGCCGCGCGGCGGCAACGCGGGCGGCGGCGGCCAGCCGGGCTGGGTGCTGAAGTGCAAGGGCTGGGAAACCGACCCCAACGCCTATATCTACTTCACCATCCAGGGCCATGCCTGGGAGCCGATCTGCAAAGCGCTGGGCAAGCCGGAATGGATTTCCGATCCCAACTACGCCACCGCCAAGGCTCGCCAGCCGCATATCTTCGATATCTTCAACACCATCGAGGAATGGCTCGCCGACAAGACCAAGTACGAGGCCGTGGACATCCTGCGCAAGTTCGACATCCCGTGCTCGCCGGTGCTGTCGATGAAGGAAATCGCCGATGATCCGTCGCTGCGAGCCAGCGGCAGCATCACCGAGGTGCCGCACAAGGAGCGCGGCACCTACCTTACGGTGGGCAGCCCGATCAAGTTCTCCGACCTCAAGCCGGAGATCACCGGGTCGCCGCTGCTGGGCGAGCATAGCGAAGAGGTGCTGGCCGGCCTGGGCTACGGCGCGGACGACATCAAGCGCCTGCGCGAGTCCCAGGTGATCTGACGCTGCCCGCCGGCACTTGTGCCGGAGTGTACGCCGGGGTCTCGCGCATAGCGGGCCCCGGCGTTTTTGCTTGCAGCGTGGCCATGTGGCACGCTACCTTGATGGCCATGACAGGCCGGCGCCGACCGGCCCTGGTAATAACGAGGGAATCCCCATGACAGACCAGATCGATTACGCGCAACTGGTGTCCGCCATCGGCGACGCCATCATCATCTCCGACGCCAAGGGCGCCATCACGCTATGGAATCCCGCGGCCGAGCGCATGTTCGGCTTTACCCAGGCCGAGGCCATGGGCAAGTCGCTCGACCTGATCATCCCTGAGCGCCTGCGCGGGCGGCACTGGGAGGGCTACGACAAGACCATGGCGACCGGCATCACGCGCTACGGCCACGATCTGCTCAAGGTGCCCGCGGTCGACAAGGACGGCAAGGCCATGTCGATCGCCTTCACCGTGGCGCTGCTCAAGGATGATGCGGGCGCTATCACCGGCATCGTCGCCGTGGTCCGCGACGAGACCGTGCGCTTCCAGGAGGAGCGGGCGCTGAAGAAGCGGCTGGTGGAGCTGGAAAACCAGGTCAAGGAACAGGCCTGAGGCGCGTGCCTTTTCCGTGATCCAGGGCCAGCCGCGCAGCGCGTCGGCCCGGTGGCCAGGCCTGGTCCTGGCCGTTTCCTGTTTGCGCGGCGGCCCCGGCCGGGGCCCCCGCGCAGGTTCGTTTGTCCCCCCGAGTTTTCCCGAATAGGTGGCCGGCATGCGCTTCCAGCACCGCTTTGGCGTAGCCGATCCTGGTCTTTTTGGTACCAAAATCGTTGACTGAGTACCGAATGCCTCCTACATTGGGAGCCCTGACAAAGACAGATCCGAGGAGACAACATGAGCCGTCAAGCTTCGGCCGCTGCGGTAGTCCATGGCGGCGCTACGGTGGGCCAGCTCTATGCGGCCGCGCTGCGTGCCCGGCCCGGCGTGCCCGCCATCGTCGGCGACGACACCACGCTGAGCTATGAGGCGCTCGCGCGGCAGTGCGCGCGCGTCGCGCGGCTGTTTGCCGCCCGCGGCCTGGCGCGCCAGGATGCCGTGGCCTTCCTGGTGGGCAACCGCGCCGAAGCGGTCGCCGCCATCATCGCCGCGCAGCTGGCCGGGCTGAAGAACGTATCGCTGCATCCGATGGCATCGGAAGCGGATCACGCCTTCGTGCTGCAGGATGCCGGGGTGCGGGCGCTGGTGGTGGACAACGCCCGCTTCACCGAGCGCGCGCGCGTGCTGGCAGCTGGCGCCGGCCTGCAGGTCCTGCCGCTGGACGATGGCGAGTTCGGGCCTGGCCTGGCCAATGCGGCGGCTGCGTTCGATGACGCGCCCGTGGTCCCCGGCGACGACCCCACGGAAATCAGCCGGCTGGCCTATACCGGCGGCACCACTGGCCGTTCCAAGGGCATCCTGCATACGCACCGCACCACGGTGACGGTGCTGCAGTACATGCTGGCCAGCTACGAATGGCCGGCGCAGATCCGCTACCTGGTGACCACGCCGATCTCGCACGCGTCCGGCAGCCTGTTCCTGCCGACGCTGCTGCGCGGCGGCACCATCTACCTGTGCGACAAGTTCAGCCCCGCCGATTTCCTGCGCCGCGTGGCCGAACAGCGGATCAACCTGACCTTCCTGGTGCCCACGCAGATCTATGGCCTGCTCGATTGCGACGGGCTGGACGCGGCCGACCTGTCCAGCCTGGAGCTGGTGCTTTACGGCGCCGCGCCGATCGCGCCGGTGCGCCTCGCTGACGCGCTGCGCCGCATCGGCCCGGTGTTCGGGCAGGTCTACGGCCAGGCTGAAGTGCCGATGTGCATCAGCTACCTGAGCCAGCGCGACCACGATCCGGACAACCCCGAGCGCCTGCGCTCGTGCGGCAAGGTGATCCCGGGCAACCAGGTCAAGCTGCTGGACCCCGACCTGCGTGAAGTCGCGCCGGGCGAGGTGGGCGAGCTGTGCGTGCGCGGTCCGCTGGTGATGGAGGGCTACCTGAACCGGCCCGAGGAAGACGCCAAGGTCTTTGCCGGCGACTGGCTGCATACCGGCGACATGGCCCGTTGCGACAGCGAGGGCTTCCTGTACATCGTCGACCGCGCCAAGGACATGATCATCAGCGGCGGCTTCAACGTGTACCCGAGCGAGGTGGAGCATTGCCTGGCGCTGCACCCGGCCATCGCCATGTCCGCGGTGATCGGCATCCCCGACCCCAAGTGGGGCGAGGCGGTCATCGCCGTGGTCGCGGCCCGGCCCGGTGCCGCGCTTACCGAGGCCGACGTGATCGGCCACGTGACGCAGCACAAGGGCGTGGTCAATGCGCCCAAGCAGGTGGTGTTCGTGGATGAGCTGCCGCTGACCGCGCTGGGCAAGATCGACCGCAAGGCCATCCGCGGCCGCTACTGGGGCGGCCAGGAGAGGCAGGTGGCCTGAGCGTGCCCACCGCATGCCGCACGGCCCCGCAAGAGGGCCGGCGGCCTGCCAGACCGACAACAATGGAGGAGACCATCATGGCAATCCGCTCACGTTTCAACGCTATCCGCCCAACCCGGGCGCTCCACGCCGCGCGGGCATGCCTGCTGGCGCTGGGCCTCGCCTGCGCCAGCGTGCACGCCGCCGACACCTACCCGGCCAGGCCGGTCCGCTTCGTGGTGCCGTTCGCGCCGGGCGGCGTCACCGACCTGACCGCACGCACCTTCGCCAAATACATGGGCGATGCCCTGGGCCAGCCGCTGGTGGCGGAGAACAAGCCGGGCGCCGGCGCGACCATCGGTGCCAACTTCGTGGCACGATCGGCGCCGGACGGCTACACGCTGCTGCTGGGCACCAACGTCACCCATGCGATCAACCCGCGCCTGATCGCGGCGACGCCCTACGACCCGCTGAAGGACTTCCAGGCGGTGGCCGTGTTCGGGCTGAATGGCAATGTGCTGCTGGTGAACAACAACTTCCCGGCCAAGACCTTTGCCGAGTTCCTGGCATACGTCAAGGCCCGGCCCGGCAAGGTGAACTACGCGTCGGGCAGTCTCGGCAGTTCGGCGCACCTGTCGGCGGAGTTGCTCAAGCAGGACGTGAAGGGGCTGGAGTACACGCACGTGCCCTATGGCGGGCCGTCCGAAGCCATGGCCGCGCTGATAGGCGGGCACGTGGACTTCCTGTTCGCCAACATCGGCGCCGCGGTCACGCAGGTGAAATCGGGCAAGGTGCGCGCGCTGGCGGTAACCACCGCGAAACGCGCGCCGCAGTTGCCGGACGTGCCCACTATCGCGGAATCGGGCGTCCCCGGTTTCGAGGTCGTGGGATGGATGGCGGCCTTCGTGCCCAAGGGCACGCCGGCGCCAGTGGTGACGCGGCTGAACGAGGTCATCAACCAGGCCCAGAAGAACCCGGATCTGCGCACCACGCTGGATGCCGCGGCGCTGATCCCGGTAGTGGCGGCGCCCGACCAGGCCAGCCGCTTCGTGCAGGATGAATACGTCAAGTGGGGCCGCGTGATCCGCGCCGCCAACGTCCCGCTGCAATAGCAGGGCAGGTGCCGCGATCCGCGGCTAGGACGTGCCGGCGCCGGCGCCGGCTTCGGGCCGGCACAGCAGGCCGTTCAGGATGATCTCGTAGAACTCGCTGAAGGCATCGCCGATCTTCAGGCCGGTTTCCTTCAGGAACTGCTGATTGCGCAGCCGGTACGCCGCGCCCAGGATCGCTTCGGAAACCAGCCGCGGATTGTGCGGCGCCATCAGCCCTTGCCGCATGCCTGCCTCGAGCAGGCTCTCCAGCCCGCGCACGCGCGCCAGCTGGTAGTCGTCGAATATCGCCCGGCCGCTGTCGATCGCATCCAGGTCCGCCAGCGCGGCCTTGCTCAGTCCCGACGTGTTGAGCGCGGCATGCAGGTAGGCGGACACTGCCCGCGCCGCATCGCTTTCGCGGCGCGCCGCGGCAAAGCCCCTTTCCAGGTTGTCAGCGAGCACGTCGCGGCAGATGCCGACGAACAGCGCTTCCTTGGTCGGCGCGATCTCGTACAGGCGCCGCCGCGAGCAGCGCATGCGTCGGGCAATCTCGCCGATGGTCAGCGACGACACGCCTTCGGTGCTCAGCAGCCGGGTCAGTTCGTGGACAAATTCTTCATCGGTGCGTCGAGTCGGCATGAAACGGGTGGCAAGCCGGGCAAGCGCCGGGCGCGTGAGTGTAGATGCCGAATCTTACGACGACTGCGCGGTGCAGGCATGGCGATGGATCGCAAGCAGGCTTCCATCAGGCGAGGCCGCTCGCGCGCCTCGCCGTGAACTGACCGGCCCCCTCAGTTGAGATGACCGACCGCGCGCAGGTATTCGTTCTTCTTCTCGAAGATCAGCGCGCTCAGAAAGGCGGCGTCATAGGCGGCCAGCAGGTGCGCGTGGTGTTCTTCGATATAGCGGGCCACGCGCGCCTTCTCGCATTCGATGCCGCACAGCCATTCATACATCTCGGCGTCCCAGCGGAAGCGCAGGCCCAGCTCGATAAACGCGGCGTTGTAGGCGGCGAGCTGGGTGTCGCGCGGAATGGGTTGGTTATCGGTGCCGACCGTGATGGCAGCCTGGCGGCTTTCCTGCTGGACCTGGTTCATGCTCGTCTCCTGAGATGCGCTGTAGCGGTTGGGTTGAGACAAGCATAGGGACCGCGAATGATTTACGATAATTAAAGTTTCATAGCAATACCATAATCAATCGTTTATGCATTCTGGCGGATCAAACCTTCCACGCCGGTAATTCGCTCGATCAGTCCCGCGCCTTCCTCCATCAGGAACTGCTTGAACGCCAGCGCCACCGGTGGCAGCCGCTTGTTCTTGCGGTGCACCACATACCAGTTGAGCATCACCGGGAAGCCCTCGATGTCCAGCACGGCGAGCTTGCCGGCCTGCAATTCCAGGCCGACCGTGTGCGCCGACAGGAAGGCGATGCCCATGTTGGCGATCACGGCCTGCTTGATGGTCTCGGTGCTCTTGATCTCCATCGCGATGCGCATGTTCGACAGACGCCCGGCAAAGCCCTCCTGCATCGAATTCCAGGTATCCGAGCCTTTCTCGCGTGAAACGAAGGCTTCATCAGCCAGCTCGGCCAGCGGGATATTGCGC